>NZ_AJQF01000208.1:0-35510 GCF_000261705.1 Bradyrhizobium genomosp. III
GCCGCCTTTGCCGGGATCCGCGAGGTGGAGCGCGGCAATGGCGATCTCGTCGCTGTCTTCCGCGCGCTGCGCCACGTGCCGCGCGCGCAGGAGGCGCTTTATCCCCTGGCGATGCAGTTTCCTCCCGTAAGCAGCTTCTTCCTCAACACCGCCAATCGCGAAAATGCGGATCTGTTGTCGCGGCTCGAAGTCGGCGCGAGCGAAAATACTGGCATCTTCCACGATCACAACGAACCCGGCAGCCGCGGCGGCTTCTCGGTCTATGTGCCTGAGTACTATACGCCCGAACGCGCCATGCCGCTGGTGATGGCGCTGCATGGCGGCAGCGGCAACGGACGCGGTTTCCTGTGGAGCTGGCTGCGCGACGCCCGCAGCCTTGGCACGATCCTGGTGGCGCCCACCGCGACCGGTCCGACCTGGGCGCTGATGGGCGACGATGCCGATACGCCCAATCTCATGCGTATCCTCGAAACCGTGCGCAGCCGCTGGAGCATCGACGCCTCGCGCATGCTGCTGACCGGCATGAGCGACGGCGGCACCTTCAGCTACGTCAGCGGCCTCGAGGGCGCCTCGCCCTTCACCCATCTGGCGCCGGTCTCCGCAACTTTCCATCCGCTGATGGCGGAGATGGCGGACGCCGCGCGCTTGCAAGGTCTGCCCATCTTCATCACCCACGGCAAGCTCGATTGGATGTTTCCGGTGCAGACCGCGCGCCAGACCCAGGCCGCGCTCGCAGCGGCTGGCGCTGATGTCACCTATCGCGAGATCGACGACCTCAGCCACACCTATCCGCGCGAGATCAACGCGGAGCTGGTGCAGTGGCTGAATGGAAAATGAACAACCTGTCCTTAGATGCGCCGCATGGCCGCGGAACCATGGCGCCGTGCCGACGTTATCGGCGCGTCACCGGAGGTTCGCTATGAGGACGTTTTTTGGAATGATTTTGGGCGCCCTGCTGCTTGCCGGCGGCGTCTACGTCTACGACTCCATGCAGACCTCATCCGTCGCCAATGGCGAGGTCGCGACGAGCAATCGCACCATCGTGAACTGGGATGTCGCGAAGGCCGACTGGGACGCGCTGCGCGATCGCGCGCACAAGGACTGGGTGCGGATCTCGTCGAAGTAACGACGCCTAAACATGAACAAGGCGCCGTCGCGAGCTCCGCGGCGGCGCCTTTGCTTTGGCTGCGACCGCCGCTGCGCGCCTCAGTTCATCTTGGCCTTGCGGGCATCGGCGATGACCTGCTCGAACTCGGTCATGCTAAGCACGCCGGGGACGCGGTACTTGCCGACGATGAAGGACGGGGTGCCGCTGAAACCGAAGGCTTCGGCCTGCTCGTTGTTGCGCTTGAGCAGCGCGTCGATGTCGCTGCCATGGCCGGCGAGATCGCGCTTCAGGCGGTCCATGTCGACGCCGGCGGCCGCCAGCAGCTCGTTGATGCGCGGCTCGGTCAGGCGCGAGCTGACGCCCATCAAGGCGTCATGGGCCTGATGGTATTTGTCCTGGAATTTTGCCGCGAGAGCGGTCCGCGCCGCCGTCACCGAGACCGGCCCGAGGATCGGCCAATCCTTCATCACCAGCCGCACCTTGCCGTCGTCCTGGACGACCTGGCGCAGCTCAGGCTCGAGCTTGCGGCAATAGGGGCAATTGTAGTCGGACCATTCGACGATGGTGACGTTGCCGTTGGGATTGCCGGCGACGGGCGTGTCGGGATCGCGCAGCACCTTGGCTTCGGTCAGCACCTCGTTGTCGTCGGTCGCCGCGCGCGCCGAGGCGCCCGTCAGTGCGAGGGCGCCCGCCCCGATCAGCGTCAGCGCCGCGCGCCGCGTCGGCACAAGGCCCTTAGTCCCAGATCCAGCCATATCTCGTCCCGTTTCGGTCCCATCTCCCTGAGTACGGTTCGGGACCGGGAATTGTTACCGATCATATAGAGTGTCGCGGCGACGATGTCATCGCACCAGCAGCGTGACCGCCAGGGGGACCAGGAACGAGGTCACCAAGGCGTTGAGACTCATGGCGATGCCGGAGAAGACGCCGGCAAGCTCGTCGACCTGGAACGCACGCGCGGTGCCGATGCCATGCGCGGCAAGGCCGGCGGCGAAGCCGCGCGCCCGGTAATCGGTGACGCCGGTGCGGTTCATCAGCGGCGTCACGATGATCGCGCCCATGATGCCGGTGAGGATCACCGCCACCGCCGCCAGCGAGGGATCGGCGTGCAGGGATTCGGCGATGCCCATGGCGACCCCGGCGGTGACCGATTTCGGCGCCAGCGACAGCACCACGTCGCGCGGCAGGCCGGCAAGCTCGGCCAGCAGCACCACCGACACCACCGCCGTGACCGATCCCGCGAGCAGCGCCACCAGCATCGGCACGATGGATGACACGACGCGCCCGCGGTTCTCATAGAGCGGCACCGCGAGCGCGACGGTGGCGGGCCCCAGCAGGAAGTGCACGAACTGCGCGCCGGCGAAATAGCTCGTATAGGACGTGCCGGTTGCGAGCAGGAACGCGCCGATGATCCACATCGCGTGCAGCACGGGATTGGCGAGCGGATGGCGCCGCGTCGCCAGCGACACCGCATCCGTCGCGGCATAGACCAGCAGCGTCACGGTCAGCCACAGCAGCGGCGACTGCGAGAGATAGACCCAGAGCGAGAACGGATTGGCGCTCATCGCGCGTCCTGCTGCTTCAACAGGCGGCTGACGAGGCGGAAGGTCAGCACCGTCGCGAGCAGCGTGACGACCACGGAGAGCGCAAGCACGAGGACGATGGCGATGCCATGGGAGGCGAGCAGGTCGAGCTTCTGCACCACGCCGACGCCGGCCGGCACGAACAACAGCGACAGATGTGCCAGCAGGCCCTTGCTTGCCGTTTCCACGCCGTCGTTGCGCAGCGGCCCGTATGCAAGCGCTGCGAAGCGATCGCGGGCGAGCAGCAGGATCAGGAGCAGCAGCAGGCCGAGCACAGGTCCCGGCAAGGGTAGCCCGAGGCCGCGCACGACGGCTTCGCCGATCAATTGGCACAGCAGGATGAGGCCGAGACTCGCAAGCATGACCGTCGCATCAAGAGATGCGCCGACAGGCTTGTCAATCGCAGCTATGCATGAGACGTGCGCGGCTCGTGCGAAGCAGCAATGCGCGGCAGCATCGCCATCAACGTCCCGGTCATCGTGGCGATCAGCGTGGTGTTGCCCTCGTGCTCGGCAAACGCCCTGGCCTCGCAGAACGTGAGCGTGCGGCCGGGCTTGACCACCTCCGCCCTGAACACGAACCGTTCGCCGCGAGCGGGTGCCAGCAGGGTCGTCTTGAACTCGACGGTGAGGATGTCAGCCTCCCTTGGCATCAGGGTAAAGGCGGCAACGCCGCAGGCGTTGTCGAGCCCTGCCGTGATGATGCCGGCATGGACAAAACCGTTCTGCTGCGTGAGATCAGGCGAATGCAGCATCGCGAGCTCGGCCTCACCCGGTGCAAGGCGGACGATCACGATGCCGAGCGTGTGCATCGCCGGCTGGCCGTCGAACATTGCGATCGCCGCCGCGCGATAGCCCGGGTTCTTCGGCTCGAACGCGGCCATGGTTCAGGCCTCGGCCGGATCGGCGAGACGGCGCAGAGCGATCTCCCGGATGGCATCGGCGAACGGCGCCGATTTGCGCTGGCTCCGATCCATGTGCACGCCGGTGATCTCGCAAGTTGCGGCGATCTCGCCGGTCTCGGCATTCGTCATGTCGTGCCGGAAGCGGATCGACTTGTCGCGGACCTCGAGCAGATGGCTGCGGACCTCGACGATGTCGCCGGCGAGCAGCTCGCGCCTGTAGGCGATGTTCTGCTGCACGGCGGCCATGCCGCGGCCGGAGGAGCGCAAATAGCTCGGCGTCAGGCCGAGGCGGGCGAACAGATTCCAGTTGGCTTCGTCGAATTTGCCGACATACCACATGATGTTCATGTGGCCGACATGGTCGCATTGCCACGGATAGACCGTGCCGCGATAGGTCGCCTCCTGCTCCATCGCCATTCCGCCCTCGTTGTTTATTGATCTTGATACGGTAGCGTATCAGGCACGAGACGCGTTAGCAATACGGCACCGTATCAAGAGTTCGAGAGGCTTCTTTCATGAGCGACGGCAAGGGCGATGTCTGGGTCGAGGCGGGGTTTGCCGAGCTCGCCCGCTCGGGGGTCGAGGGTGTCAGGGTCGAGGTGCTCGCCAAGAATCTCGGCGTCACCAAGGGCGGCTTCTACCGCCGCTTCGCCGACCGCGCCGCGCTGCTCGAAGCCATGCTGCAGCGCTGGCGCGAGGGGCGGGCCGCGTCGATCGCGCAGCAGACGCGCCTCGATGGCCAACACCCCCGCGAACGGCTGAAGGCGGTGATCCAGCTCTACTCCGAGCGGCTCAATCCGGAAGCCATGGCGATCGAGCTCGCGATCCGGCAATGGGCCCGCTCCGACGAGAACGCCGCGGCCGCCGTGGCGAGCGTGGACGCAGCGCGGCTCAAGCACGTGGCCGAGCTCTATCGCGCGACCGGGCTTGCGCCCGAGGAGGCCGAGGCGCAGGCCTTCCTGTTCTACTGCTTCATCTTCGGCCAGAGCCTGTTGTTCGTCGAGCGCGGGCCGCGCAAGCGGTCCCAACTGGTGGCGAAATCGGCCGAGAAGCTGCTCAACTAGAGCATGATCCGGAAAAGTGTGCAGCGGTTTTCCGAAAGATCATGCTCAAACTAAAATTTAAGCAGAAAGGCCGGAGCGTTGCTCCGGCCTTCGCATCAGCTCGAAGCTCAGGCGGCGCCCTTCAGCTTCTTGTTGCATTCGCTGTAGTAGCCGCCGCCCTTCTGGATCCACTTCATGCCGCCGTTGCCGTTGGTGGTCTTGTTGGCGTTGTACTGGTCGACGCAGGTGTGCAGGCGCCCCTTGCCCGGGGTCTCCTTGGCATATTTCGGATCGATCGCGTTCGGATAGATCGCGGGTCCCGCCGGCAGGGTCGGCGCGGCGGCCGGGGCCGCCTCCTTCTTGGCCTGCTTCGGCTCGGCGGGAGCGGCGGGCGCAGCCGCGGTCGGTGCGGGAGCAGCCGGTGCTGCAGCAGCCGGCGTTGCATCCGCGCCGCACTGGGCCTTGCGGAAGTCATTCCACTTCATGGTGCCGAGCGAGCCGTCCTTCTTGGCCGCCTGGTATTTGGCGCTGCACTCCTGCGACGTCAGCGCCTGCGCTGGCGACGATACCGCCAACGCAGCAAATCCCGACAACGCAATCGCGCACAGCATTTTCGATTGAATGGTCATCCTCAGGTCTCCTCCTTGGTCTTCCCCCGAGGGGAAGTGAAACAAGACTTGCTATCCTAGCGTGCCGGCCATTTGCGACAAGGAAGCGATGGCTCCCGGCCGCCAAAATATAGTAACGACGCCGTTCAGATTATTCATGTCGCGTTCAGCAACGCGAGCCGACGTTCGCAACCCTTCGCAATTCTCGCCAGAAGAGTGCAACACCATGACCCTCGCCTCTCGCCTCGCCGCTGTCGCCCTCGCCTCCCTGCTCGCCGGCGGCACCGCCTTCGCGCAGACCGCCGCGCCGGCGGCCAAGACCGATACCAAGATCGACGCCGCCGCCGCGGCCGACAAGAAAGCCCCGAAGGAGCGTTCGGCCGAGTCGCTCGAATGCTCCAAGCAGGCCGACGCCAAGGGCCTGCACGGCAAGGAGCGCAAGAAATTCCGCTCCGAATGCATCAAGACCGCCAAGGCGGGCACCGCCGCGCCGGCTGCCGACAAGAAGTAGGCCTCCGACACGATCTTCCGCGAGCTTCTCGCGAGAGGCGCGCGCATTGCGGCATGACGAGCCTGCAATTGTGCGCCTCTCGCTGATTTGCGATAAGGTGGCGTGAAGCAAATCGTCGCCTCCCTGTCGTTTGAATGGCCGAGCCGTGCCAAGATCTTGAGCACGGCGGAGACGCTCGTCATCGGCACCGCCGGCGGCCTTGTGTTTCTCCTCGCCGGCCTTCCCGGCGGGCTGATCTCCGGCTCGATGATCGCGGTCGGGATTGCCGCGATCGCCGGGCGCCAGCTCGCGCTGCCGCCGCTCCTGACCCAGACCGTGCTGGTGCTGCTCGGGATTTCGCTGGGCTCGGTGGTCTCGCGCCATCTGCTTCAGCAGGTCGGCACATACCCCCTCACCATCGGGCTGCTTGCACTGGCGACGTTCTGCTCGACCTTCGGCTCGAGCTATTACCTCCAGCGCATCCATGGCTGGGACCGCACCTCGGCCTTCCTGGCCGGCAGCCCCGGCGCGCTGTCGCAGATCACGATCCTGGCGGTCGAGCGCGGCGCCGACCTGCCGGGCATCGCGGTGGTGCAGACCATGCGCGTCATCATCCTCACCGCGGCCTTGCCGATGGTGCTTGCATTTGCGGGCGTCGCCCCCTCCGCCGCGCCGTCGCTGGCGACGACGATCGCCTCGCCGCTCGATCTCGTGGAGCTGGTCGCGGCCTCGCTGGCCATGGCGCTGGTCCTGCGCCTGATCAGGTTTCCGGCGAGCTGGATGTTCGGCGCCATGATCGCCTCCAGCGTGCTGCATGGCGCCGGCTGGGTCGAGGGCGGCCTGCCGGACTGGGTGCGCGGTGTGGCGCTGGTTGGCATCGGCGCGCTGATCGGCAGCCGTTTCGCGCGGATGCGCATCAAGACGCTCGCCGGTCACATCAACGCGGCACTGGGCTCGTTCACGGTCGCGATCGCCGTCTCCGCCGTTTTCGTCGGCATCGTCGCGCTGACCACGCAGGTCAAGTTCTCCGATGTCGTGGTCGCCTTCGCGCCGGGCGCGATGGACGCCATGCTGGCGCTGGCGCTGACCTTGCACATCGACCCGATCTTCGTCGGGGCCCACCACCTGTCGCGTTTCGTGTTCGTGACGATCGCAACGCCGGGCATCGTGCATCTGTTCGGGCGCACGCAGGACGATGTGGATGATTGATGGAGCCGAACTCTCGTAGGGTGGGCAAAGGCGCACTAGCGCCGTGCCCACGTTCTCTTTCGCCCTTATCACTACGAGATGGTGGGCACGGCGCGCGAAGGGTGCGCCTTTGCCCACCCTACGGCAGCTTGCCTGCCCACCCTACGGCGGCTTTCCTAGCCTCTCGCCGTCTTCGCAAATCCCCACGCGGCAATCGCGGCCATCAGCAGCGAGATCAGCACGTTGTAGCCGGCGAGCGAGAGGCCGAGGAAGCGCCACTGCACCTCGTCGCAGCGCACCACCTTCACGGTGTCGAGCTTTGAAAAGAGATCGCCGGCATTGCCGAGATTGACGACGGGACCGGAGCAATCGGTCGGCCCTTTCCAAAAACCCCATTCGACGCCGGAATGGTAGGTGCCGAGGCCGGCATTGGCGAGCGTCGCCAGCGCGAGGATCGCGAGCCCCGCCAGCAGCAGCGGCCGCGACGCTCCACTCCGCGCCGCCAGCGCCGTGAGCGCACCGAGCGGAATCGCGAGGTAATAGGCGTAGCGCTGCTCCAGGCAGAGCGGACAGGGCAGGATCTCCAGCACGAGCTGGAAGAACCAGGCACCTGCGATGGTCGCCGCGGCAATCAGCGTGATGAGCAGCGAAGCCGTCAGCGCAGAGCCGCTGGCAGCCGGCTTGAACGCAGGTATGGCGGCACTCTGGGTCGTCACGGCAGCCTCTTTCCGATAGGTCGCGCCCTTAAGCCTCTAGCCCCGGTCCATGCGGCTGTCGAGAACGGCTGACATCACTTTGGCGCGGGTTGACCCCGCTTTGTCCATGGCTATAGTCCGCCGGCTTCGCGACGCTCCCTTCAAGGGCCGACCGAGGGCCCCTGTGGCGGAACTGGTAGACGCGCTCGACTCAAAATCGAGTTCCGCAAGGAGTGCTGGTTCGATTCCGGCCAGGGGCACCAACTTGCCCAAAAAACCTTAGTCTTATCAGACGGTTAAAGTTTCTCGGCGAGAAGCTTTACACACCTACTTACACAGTCTGATTCATGATGAGGCAAGTGGCCAGAAGTACAATCGAGCGCCTTTCTCAAAAGGAAACCATGATAAATTCTTCAACCTTGGGACGATTCGAGTCCTAGGGCTGCGCTCACACGATTTTTCGTCGCCGATCGCCAGCGCCAATATCGGTCCCTACGATCATTCATCTGGATCTCGCTGCAGTGATCGCCGCTGATCGTCGGCCCGGTGGTGGTAGCTGATCAATGTAAGCAAGAAGGCACTGCCTCAACGTGAACGAGAAATCGGCTGGCGTAACGGAAACGGAACGGATGCTTGCTGATTTCTGCGAGAGGTCCTTCCTCAAGCTGTGGAGCTATCCCAATCCATTCAAGGACGACGGGCACGAGTTGTGTGACCTGCTTGCCGTCTTCGATAACCACGTCTTCATCTTCTTCGATCGCGAGAACGAACTGCCGGAAGGGCCCGACAAAGACCCGAAGGTCGTGTGGGATCGGTGGAAGCGCAACGTCATCGATCGCCAGGTGAAAACTGCGCACGGCGCGGAACGCTACATCCGCAGCGGCAGGCCGATCTTTTTGGATGCCAAGAGGACCGCCCCCTTCCCGCTCGCTATCGATGCGGAAAAGTCGGTCATTCACAAGATCATCGTTGCGCACGGCGCCAAGGAGGCATGCGAACGCGCGTCCCCCGACAACATCTATGGCAGCCTGGCCATCGCCTACACGGAAACCGACGGCGGCCCAACCGAGCCCTTCCATATCGAAATCGACAGGCGCAACCCAGTCCACATCCTGGACAGCCACAACATGCCCATCGTGCTGGGTGAGCTTGATACGGTCAGCGACCTTTCGACGTATCTCGACGAAAAGGTGCGGGCCGCTTCAGCCTTCGACTATCTGACCTATTGCGGAGAGGAAGACCTCCTCGGCCACTATCTGCTGAACTACGACGAGGGCAACAAGCGCCATGTTATCGGGCCGAAGAACGAGAAAGAGGCCGTCAACGGCATCATGATCGGCGAAGGCGAATGGCACAGCTTCATTCAAACCGATCTCTACAAGAACACGAAGAAGGTGGATCGCGTCTCTTACTTCTGGGACCAGTTGATTCAGCGCACGTGCCAGAACAGCCTGGACGGGACGCTTGGCGGAAACTCCAACATTTTTCGCGGCGAGAGCGCCATCTATGAAATGGTGAAGGAGCCGCGCTTCATGCGCCGCGGCCTTGCTGACAAGATGCTGACGGCGGCTCAGCGATTTCCTGACACTGGCCCGTTCTCGCGGCAGGTGACGTTTCTGCCGTCATTCCAGCCAAACGTCGCTTACGTCCTGCTGCAACTGCGCGCTCCCGATGCGTATCGGGCCGAGCCAGACTACCGCGAGAAGCGCACGAGCCTGCTTGAGATCGCATGCGGAGCGGCAAAGAACAAATTCCCAAACCTCGTAAAGGTGATCGGCATCGGTATCGACGCGCCAAAGTTCTCGGGCGGCAAGATTGCGGAAGACTTCATCCTCCTGCCCTGCGAGACCTGGACCGAAGAGATGAGGAGCTACTACGAGGATCTGAACAAGGACTGGAATTTTTTCGGCACTCCAAATCTGCGTGAGCACAACGACCGGGTGACCCAGTTCGTGCAGCCTCCGCGTCCGAGCAAACCAGCAAAGCCAGGCAAGATCGGCCGCAATGACCGATGTCCCTGCGGTAGCGGGCTGAAGTACAAGAGATGCTGCCTGGAGCGATAGAGATAACATGCCGTTTGATTATCTAGGGGCGTTTCCCCTCCCGCTTGACGTCATGCCGCCAAGGCTGCGCGGCTTGCTAGAGCCTGCAGGCCTGTCGCAAAGCCTGTTTGTGGAGGTGGCCTCCAAGCAGGAGATCGATCAGCATGGCCCGAACGCCGAGCATCTGCATTTGCTGATGGCTGTAGTTCCAGGGGCAGATGGCCCCGTCGAAGTGCTATCCGAAGCAAGTAATGGCGTAGTCGAGTATTCGGTCCCTATTGGAGACGAGTGCGGGTGCTCGGCGGTGTTTTCTCCGTCAATCTCTGGCCATGACTACATCGTCGCGGCGTGGGGTGACGGCTCGTTCTACACGTTCAATCTGGCTGAGAAGGTCTGGATGACTCTCGGGCTGACGCCTCGCTGCGTCGGCAATGATGAGCAGCGCCTGGTCTACGATGACCTTGGGCTTCCAGAGTTCGGCGTGGCCGAGGGTGAGGTTTCGAGTGAATACCACTGGAATTTGAAGCGAGCTGTCAGTTGGCGCATGTCGAACGAGTACCTCCGTCGCTACCTTTGGCTACGTGGCGCTCGGGGTGTGCGAGTCTTCTACTACTCGGCCCAGCTACCGGATATTCCGGAGGTCCGGGCTCTCATGGACGAGAAGCCTCAGGTTGTCCTGAAGCCGACCGAGGGGGTCGCCTGGTATGAATTGGACATCCGTGAGCACAAGGGCGGGCTTCTGCTGCAGCTCTGGGCTTCGGTGGAGGCAGTAAGGCCAGAACTCTGTCCGGAGCAGACTGCTGAGGGCATCCTGTGGCCCGGCGACGCTCAGCCCATGAGCCATGCGCGTGCGGATGCCCTGGTGGGACATCATCCGGTCTACCTCGACGATCGGTTTCTCCAGAAGTACGAACAGAGCACCTTCTACGACTCGACGCCGGCTCATGTTTGGGACCGCTGGTACAGCAGCCCTTCATACAGAGGGCAATGGAGCTTTACTGAGTGCCGTCGGGTCGGAAGAAATCTGATTCAAGTTCCGATGCGCGAGTTGTACAAGCCGAAGCCAGATCGCGAGATCGTGCATGCCCGATCATTCGCGGTTGATCCGGCCGATTTGGCGCATGTGGACCTAAATGAAGAGCATGTGGTCGCGAAGGTCCAGCGCCTGCTCGATGTGCTTCTCCGATTGGGTGACGGCCTTTCCGCGCTCGGTACAATGGTGGGGCTGAACAAGTCGGCAGCAGATCTGACGGGATTTGATCGCGCAGAGGTGGCGGCCAATGGTTGGTCGGCCTATCCGGCGCTCGGTCGGCTGGCCCAGGTCGCACCATTGGACATGACACAGCAGATGTTCCTGGCTCGCTGCAAGAGCTTGCACGAGGTGTGGCAACGCGTCCCCAACGGCTACCTCAAGTCATTGTTGGAGCGCGCCGGGTGTCCGAGAGCGGCCGTAAAGGACCTCGGAAGCCTCAAGCTGCTGCAGGCACTTCTGAACGTCATTGAAAACCTGAATGTTCATGAGGAGGCAAGCGATGCCTTTGCCTCAAGCGGAGACCGCGAGGGCTGGGACGACCGCAATGAAGCCTTGGCACCCTTGTTCTTGAATAACGATCTCAGGATCGCCGATGCGCACGACGCCGTGCAGAAATGCCTGACAGCTCTCCAGCAGCTCGGCTTCGACACAGCGAACGTCAACGCAGGCTATGGGCGGGCGCTCGATTTCGTCATGGACGGCGTCATCAATTCCCTCGAAACAATGGCCGCCGCCATTGAGAATCTTTCGAGCCGCACCTAAATGGCTCAAGGGCCCTCATTGTAGCGCTAATTTGTGGGCGCCTGCACCGCGTGCCGGCTCCATCGCGACGCCCGACTGTGCGTTGGCCGCGAGCTCAGGGCCGTCTTGCCGCCATTCCCGTTTAAATCGGCTAAATGGGGCTAACATCGTGCCCGCCACCCAACCGCTCACGACTCTGGCATCTACGCCGGAGCCGCTGTATCGGCTTGAGGAGTCAATTGCGCTCCTATGTTGGCCTCGTCGAAGAGGTGTTTGATAAGAGATCCAAGCCGTCCGGAGTTGGGGGCACCCGCGATGTTCCGGCAAGCTTCCACAAACCGATCCGTGGCCGATCCGAAGTGAGGGTCATATGTCTGTCGCTGAATTCGCATCTCCAGCATGCGTCGCATGAAAACCTGGAAATCATCAATCCCCAAGCCTTTGATCGTTGACTCGAAATCCTCAACGGTCGCGTTCTTCATTACAACCTCTTGCAGGGTGCCCCATCCACTGTGTTTGATGATGTGCATGCAGGCATCGAACACCGAAGTATTGGCTTGGGTACGAGCTTTGATCGCCGTGAACTCGCTTATGATGTCTGGGTGAAGCGGTCTGCGGTAAGGGCCGTCATGGCTGATTTCTGGCTGTTGCGCGCGGAAAGCAGCTATCCAGGCTTGCACGATTTTCTGCCCGATCGCGCTACCACCGGGCAGCTGGGTGAGATTCTTGTCCAGATTGGTGACGGTGTGGGCGTCGAGCAGGTGTGCAACGGATACCAGTTTGTCAGCCTGTGCGACCAACTCAGCTTCCTCCGCGCGATGGTCCCAGTAAAGACGCTCTAGCAACTCACCGGCTTTCTGGAGGGCTTCCATCCTGTCGCTTTCCGCGACGTAGCGATCAACAATCGCAGTCACCTTGCTCGTGTCGAATTGGCCTGATTCAAGAAACTGCACTACCAACGTCTCGAACTCGTCGCAGCGGCCGATACCCAACTCTTGTAGCAAGAGCCGCCAGCTTGCCCTGCGCTTGTCTTCCTCATCAGTCTTCTTGTCTTTGTTCGCCATGCGCTCAGCGATATCGCTCGTGGAGCCAATGGCTAAGACAAATTGAAAGTCAGGGCCGTCGGGGATGCCCCTGTAGTTGATCGCCGTGAGCAAAACGATCGACGGTACGACGCGCGAAAGTATTGCATCCGAGAGATTGCGGTCCCCTAATATCCGGTTCACGGACCGGATCACCTTCCGAACGATACGAATATTGGTCAGCCCGCAAGTGTTCGCTGCCTTCCTTATGTGGGCGGAATAGCGGGAAGGCGAGAGCGCTGTCGCAATTTCGAAAGCCTCATCAGGCGTCGTGAGGAGCTGGATCTCCTGATCGACCACCTTTTCCCGAAGCGTGTCCCATGCTGCTTTTTGTCCAAGCTGGTCACTATTGAGAATCAGTACGAATCGGGAGCCGTATTGCTGGCTGTACTGGTCGATGAAACCTAAAACCTCGTCGACGCCGAGCTTTTCGTGCTTGCGCTCGATGTCATCAATCACGATCATTTTGTTGCGGAGCAGGGCCGGAGCTAGCAAGAGGAGGCTCAAATCGTTGATGGCCTCGAATCCCTTGTGAAAGGCTCCTAAAATCTTGATGCTGGAGCTTACCGCCTGCTTGGCGCCATCCCATAAACCCGGATTAGATTCGGCAACAGGAACCACCGACTCGATAAGCTTCCTCTTCAATTGGTCGACGTCGGACAAGCCAAACAGAGACACATACAAGGAGCTCTTGGTAGTTTCGTCGGCGGAGGCGGCCTGGACTTCGCGCCACAAATGACTTTTTCCGGTACCCCATTTTCCAGACAGAGCGATGACTTTGTTGTCCGGATCGGCAAGGAGCTGGATAAGATGATCCTTTGTTTCCTGCAATGACATCGTCGGCACCTGTCTTTGCCCATGGCGGGCGGATTGCATGGCGCACCGATTGCGCGGCCTTAATCTGCCTGTTCAGTGTCGCGACGCAACAACGAATGCAAGCCCCATGCACAACAAGCTCTGCCCCAACTCGGGTCACGCTAATTAGCACATCAGTCGCCAAGCCATTGACGGCTCATTTGCCGTGTTCAGCCGCTCCTAAGCCAAGCGCAACAAGATCGACCTCACGCCGTGCCGCATATGGATCCGTGCGCGCCCGCCATTCCGCTGGCGGGTTCTCGATTGGACCGATCGGAGAAGGGCTGGTATGGAGATGTGTCGTAATCGCTATTCCGCCTGAAGCTTTTTCGGCGATCCTCAAGAACCTGAAGCCATAGTCCCGTCGCGCGCGGAAAGGATCGCGAGCTTCCGCAGCGACCTTGGAGGCCGAGATGCCGCCTTGGAGGATATTCTCGACACCCGCTCTGAGCCGGACGGCAGCCGGCGGAAATATCGCCGTAAGCTGGAGCTTCGGTTGAAGGTGTTCGGCAAGGATCCGGGCTCGGCGGATTGATCTAAGGTTGCGTACAGCGGTATGCTGACGGACTGGATTCAACTGACGAAGCGCAGGACATGGCATTCCTTAAAGCACTTTTCCGCCGACCTCTGATGTACGATGACCTATTAAAATCCGCCGACAGATTGATTACGGCACCGCCGCTGCCCGCTGACTGGAAACGCCTCACCGCTGCTTGGGTCGGCAAGAACGGAATTAGCCTGCTCGACTATTGGCGCGACTACTACAAATCGCAGCTGGAGGTGGTTGCAGCCGAAGCAACCTGGCAATTGCAGAAGTCACGGCTGCTGAAGCTGGTCATGGCGGAACGCTCATGGCGCGCGGCATACGTCGCCTCGCAGGGCGCAAAACACGTCGCCTCGTGGTCCTTCATGTGCGAAGGAGCGGATTGGGCGAAAGGCGCTGACGAGCACAGATTGAGCTCGTTGCTATCGCAGCGTTGGTTGATTGCGATCCTGTCCGACGCATGCCTGATCGATGTCGGCATGAAGTCTTATGGTCTGGATAGAACTAAAGATCTGGAACTGGAGCTGCACTACCTTCTCCATAAGGAGATCAAATCCCTCGACGTCCGTGTGATGGAAGCAATGCTCAATGCTGCCGAGGAGTACCGGGATGACGACGCGCACTTCATTGCTGCGTTCAAGGACGACCATCTAGCCCCGCTGATCCGAGAGCAGTATACGCTGCTCGCGCAGATGGAAGAGGACGTGGTGAACGGCACCGTTGACATCCCGTGGTTCAATTCTCAGCTAAACGTGGTCAAGCAGAAGCAGGATGAGCTAGCGCGGCTCGTCTCAACCAATTGACCGACGGCCGCGACATCGTCAAACATCGAGGAGATAGCATGCCAGCCTACAACAAGCGGCGCCGCGAGCGAGAGTTCGAGGAGAATGAGGCCGAGAAAGCAGCAGCCAAGGCGGACGCCGAGCGCGCGGGATGGGTCTACGACAAGGAAACCATCACCTGGACGAACCCCGCCTACCCCGAGCTCAAGTTCCTCGGGGCAGCCATTCATATCCCGAAACAATATCGCTGACCGATGGGGCGATGAGTGTCTGACGAAGCCAAGCAGGAGATCAAGTCCGTCAGTCTGCCCCTGACTGTAAAGCCTCCCGTCAAGCATCACTACATCCCTGCCTTCTACTTGAGGCGTTGGGCCGTCGACGGCCGGGTGACCGAATTTACCAAGCCGCATCGCAGCATCGTTGTTAAATCGATCGCGCCCGAGCGAACGGGCTATCAGGAGAGGCTATATGAGCTGAAAGGTTTTGAGCCAGATCTCGCGCAGCAGGTCGAAGAGAAGTTCTTCAAGCCGACAGACACTTTGGCATCAGATGCTCTCGGTATGTTAGTGCGATATGGTCACCGCGCACCGTGGGATTCGCACAGTCGATCTGCTTGGTCGCGCTTCATCCTATCGCTGCTTCTGCGTTGTCCTGAAGATATCGCTCCCTTCCGGGAGTGGTGGCACGCAGATTTCAACCGAACCGACGAGGGTGATGAGGCGAGGTATCACGCTGCGCGAGAGGACGGCGACCCCGAAACGTTCGCTGAGTTTTTGGACAGTCAGCCATTGAGCTTGAAGGAGCAGTATCAGTACGAAGTTCTGTTCAAGCTAATAGACCACGCGGAGATCGGTGCAGAAATCAACGCAATGCACTGGCGTGTGCTGTCATTTCCGTCCGACGCCCCGACGCTCCTGACTTCAGATCGCCCTGTCATGCGAACACTCAACCTCAGGGACCGGCAGGCTCATATCGCACTGCCCATAGGTCCAAGGCTGCTTTTCATGGCATCGCCGAGCGCCGGCTTCCTTGAGAGGGTCCTCAAGGCCGACTTGGTTGGGTTGGCGAAGGAGGCTAACCGACAGATCGTTGAAGGTGCCTCGAGGTTCGTCTATGGCGCCGACGACAAGCAATTGCGCTTCGTGCAGAACCGTTTCGGAAAGTCGCCTCAGCCTAGATTGATGGAGGGCCTGATCCGCATACGACAGGCGCAGGGGCCAGTGAAGGATTCCATTGCATAAAACGCAAAAATACCCGCCCTGTTGGGGGGCGGGCTAGTCGTGATGATAGTGCGGCCGCTCTCACCGAACCCGCTTCGAATACCAGATGGCCTTGGCGGAGCGCCCCGCAGCCGCTGCTGCCGGCATGCGCATCGCGCGCCGCCAACGTCTCGTGCTGCTCGATCTTCATCAGCTTGTCTTGACGAGTTCGTCGCAGTGGCGGTGCCCGACGTGCCTGTAACGATACTTCGTGTTGCCGAAGATCTCCGGCAAGTCGGCCGCGAACACGCTCTCGACGTCGTCGATCGTGCGCTTGAGGCCGCGGTGGTAGAACAGCGCCGTCGCGCCCCACTGATAGGCGCAATAGGTCGAGGCGCTGCGGTCGATGGTCAGCCGCGGCTCGTCCTCATAGAAGGCCGGGAACATCTCGCGGAGCCAGATTTCGAACGCCGGATCATGATTGGCGTCCGCCATAATGAGATGGACGTGCTCGTGCTTAGGTGGCCTTCGGCCCTTCGGCTAACCATCACTGCCGTTACGCAGTTTCGCGCGGGCGATCCTATCCGCCAGCCCCTCGACGCCGCTCATCGCAACTTGATCTTGGAATGCATTCACACGAACATGCTTGCCGATCAATTCCAACCGGCGCAGGCGATCGCTGAGCTTGATCTTTTTGATGTAACCAAGCTGCCGGCGCTCCTCGCCAGAGCCTTCGAATAGCGCCTCAACTTCCACACCGGCAACGAGACCCTGCCGCCAAATTTCGGGCCATTCGTCGATCGGCTTCAGGTCGTTCTTGGCATCGTACAGGTGGGCAAGATCGGCCTCAGCCTCATCGGCGAGACGACGGAGCACCCAATCAGCATCGACCTCCGTGCGCTCGGAACGCTTGAGCTTGGCTTCATCGATCGCCGCCATGATCGCGGGGTGAGCCAGCATCTGCGAGCCCTGCTCTTGCGCACTGCGCCTGCTGTAGCCGGCGCGGATCGCGGCCTTGGTCGCATTCAAGTCCAGCAAGTATTCCTGGACGAAACGGGCCTGTTTGGGCGTGAGAGCTGATGTGGTCGCATCGGTCATGATCCCCGATGCCTACGCGGCGAATGGTTGCTGCCACCACTCGGCATAAGTTTTCATAAGGAGCCGGGGTCGCAACGCCTGCAACCGGTTCAACCGGTTTCTCCCTAAGACTTGCCGGAGGCGACATGTAGCAGGGTATATACCCATGCATAAGGGCAGCCTGAGGGGGGATACGGCTTCCTTAATCATACAACCGGTTGCAGTGGTTGCAGCGGTTACAAGGATGAAATGTCGGCAGGTTTATCGTCACCGGTTCACGAGGCAACCGGTTGCACGGGATGCATTGCAACCAGTTCTCCAGGCCGGCGAAATTTTCGCAACCGGTTCAGATAGTCGAACCAGTTGCGGCTGATCACGCAAATCGAGAATTACATTTTTGGTGGAGCGAGCGGAGACGGGGTGGCAATCGGCCCCTCTCCGGTCCATATTCCGACGATGGTACAGACTTGGAAAACTGGTCCTGGTGAGGACTTCACCTGCCCACATTGCGGGGCAATCTACACGGTCACAATTCGGCGGTTTCCGGCGCGCGACCACGATAGAGCCAGCTGTGAAGACTGCGGCAAGGTAATGGCCGAGTGGAACGACACCGCCTCGCCGACCTTCCACCTGAAAACGCATGGCGTCAAAAAGACTAGCGGCTAGCCGCGTCGCGAAAAGACCGGCAAAGGATGCCCCTGCCGGTTCACGTCGGCCGCGCTGACCGGCTGAGGTTACCAGTCTGTTGCTGGCGCAGGCTCGCCGGGGCACCACCACTTTGCTTCGTGGAGATCGCCCCGGACGTATGCCTTCACTGTCTTGCCGAGCAAATCACGGATACCGCCATCCTTCCGCTCGAAGCCGAGCCCGGCCATGGCAGCCTTCATATGAGCGTGATGCGCCTTGGTGAGCTTATTGATGCTCTCGGTACTGTCGAGCCCGACTAGCTTCCAAACATCTGTCACCCTGATCTTGAGCGGCGCGTCGGGTATGCGGCTTCCAAGAAGCTCCAACCACGGACCAAAGTCGGAAGCTTCGCGAGTAATTTTTGCAGCAGCTAATTTCAGGTCGCTCTCGTCCAACCAGAGATTTTCGTTCGGTTCGGCCGCGACCGCCTCTGCCCAGAGCTGATCGCGAATTTCCGCGAGGCCAGCAGGGTCAGCCTTGGTGGCTCTTACGATCCAGAAGCGGCGATTTCCGGTCAGATCGGAGAGGTAGTGGCTTTCGTTAGTGGTACCGAACAAGACAAATTGTCGGTCGCGAGTGACGGCATAGCGGCCATATGCCAGCCTCGAGCGATCCCGCGTCGTCGTGATGAACGACTTGACGCGGTTGGTGTCGCGCCGCCCCATGCCGTCAAGCTCCGGCATCTCGACGATCCAGGAGCCTGACGTTTTCTCGATCGTCACCTTAGCATCAGCGCCAACCTCCAACTGATCGGTGAACCAGTTCTCATCGTGGCACAAAGCTCGGATGAGGGAAGACTTGCCAAGGTCCTGTGCGCCCTCAAGCACAAGCATGGCGTCGAACTTTGCGCCCGGCTGCATCACGCGACGGACAGCCGCAGAGAGAACTTTGCGGCCGAACGCACGATTGAGCGGCGTATCCTCTGCTCCCGCGTACTTCAACAACCATTCGTCCAGGCGCTCAATGCCGTCCCAGTGGAGACTAGCAAGGTAGTCGCGGACCGGGTGGTAGGATCGTCGCTCACCAATCAACGCGACGGCGTCCGCAACCTTGTCTTTCGCCGGCTCCTTGCCGTTGGCGGCATACGCGACCGTGAAGCGGATTTCCGCAAGCCGCTCATCCGTCATCGGAACGATGCCATCGGGCAAATGGATTTCGAGTTCGCCCGTCAGGCGGTTTAGCTTTACTCGCCACTCGCGATCGATCAACCATTGCTCAAGCTCAACATCGAACCGCTCGACGCCGAGTATCTGGCTGACCCGACCGTTGGGCGGGACTTCACGTTTAGACGGCACGATCTCCGCAATGCGAGCGGGCTTTGCCGTAGCAGCCTGGGCGAAGGGACCGGCAGGGATCGAAGGCTCTACAGCGGGCTTTGCTGGCACAGCATTCTTGGGCGGCGTCCACGCGCGGACGGTCTCGCGCATGAAGGCATCGAGCCGGACCTTGTCCCAGCCGTCGCGGATCGCGTCAGCAGGGCTGGGCATCGCGGCCCCGTCACTCGTGACCATGACGCGCACAGTTGCGCCGAGACCGACCAGGATCGCCGCGATCTCATCAGCCCATCCGCCTGGTGCTGGCCAGATCACGACGTTGCGTCGGGATATCGGCGACAGCTCGGCGCGATCGACGCCTTGCGTCCGTCCTTCCCAGGACACGACCGTGCGCATGGTCTCATTCGCGAGCGCATCGCGGCTCTCTTCGTCTCTGACGAGAATGATCTGCCGAGCGTCGCCAATTCGGTCTAGGCCACAAATCTTAGCGGCCTGACCGTTGTCGCCCAGGTCGGGGCGCACATGCTTGTTCATGCCGCCCGCCGTCGCATATATTGGCGGCGCTGCGACCATTCACGGTCTGCGGCCTCACGTCGGCGGACGATCTCATCGCGAAGGCCGAGGCGCTGAACTACACCCAACACTCGCGCCCGTGACAATTCGTCCCGAGCGGGATGGGTCACCCCACGGTAAAGCCATCGCTGATCAACCCAATTGATCCACAGATCATCGACCTTCCGGCCAAAATTGGCCGTCCGGGCGAACGGTAGAATTTCGATCTCACCGTTTGGCCGCTTCCGGCAAATCAAACGATATCCTCGATCGAAGATCACGGATGAGCCGTCAGCTTCCTGCCACCATCCATAAGGAAATAAGGCCCATCGCCGCGCCTGTTGCATTCCGCGCAACAGACCAGCGACGCCCGGATCAATATTTTCCACGATGTCCATGGCCCCGCCTCCGCTCTAGATATCGTCGCCAGGATCGACGGCTTGAGGCCGATCTAGGCTTCGCGGTGCGGGTAGCGGGCGCTTGCGAGGCTCGCGCGGGAACGGAACCACGTTCGGAGATTTGTCGCTGGAGATAAGAGCGCCGGTCTCGGCGCAATAAACTGGCTCATCATCGCGGGCGCGCTGGCCCGGAGGTTTCGATTTCATTGTTGGGCCCTTGTGTGGTTGCACAAGCGGCGTCGATGGTGTAGAAATCGCAACTGCTACGGTGCAATTTCTAATTCGCGACCCGCCCGGCGTTCTTAGGAATGTCGGGCGTTTTCGTGCCCGGCATGCGGATCGGTTAAGCGGCCACTTGACGCGCAGCCTTGGCCTTCTCGATAACTTCGATGATTTCGGATCGGGGCCACCGGCTGAACTTGCCGAGCTTCACGGGCTTCGGCACGATATTCACTTTAACCCACCGCCAAAACGTTGGCTCAGCACAGCCGAGGATTTTGCAGCACTCACTAGCAGTCAGCAGCGGTTCAGTGACAGCCGTGTCTTTGATTTCGTAAGCCATCTTTTTCCCTCTTAAAGCGTCGATGGCTATCAATAGACATCAGATGGTTGTTGTTAGTTACACCTCCAAATTTGGTAGCAAATCTAGTTGCGCTTACCGGCGATCAACTTGACCACCTTGCCGCTCTTGCCGGTCACGTGGGCCGCCCACCGCTCCATGAGCGCGAGGCGCTGTTCGATGAAGTCGGTGCGCCTATAGGCGCGCGTCACCTTGCTCCCGGCAACGTGCTGCAGGATCGTCTCCGCGACCTCGTGAGGCGCATCTGTAGCCTCAGCCAGCCAGTCGCGAAGAGATGAGCGAAAGCCGTGGGGAAGCGCCTCCAGCTTGGCCCGGCGCATGAACATGGAAAGCGTCATATCGCTGACCACGCCCTTCCTCGTGCCCGGAAAGAGGAAGCCGCCGCGAGCATGACGTCTCGCCTGTTCGATTACGGAGAGGGCTTCGGCCGTGAGCGGAACACGAAAGTCCTGGGTGGCGTCCTTCCGGCCCTTCATTGTTTCGCCGGGGATCGTCCATACATCGATCTCGCGCCCGTCGATTGTGACGCGCGCAATCTGATCATCGCGAATGAAGCGCAGCGGACGCGAGCGAACGCCCGTCAGGATCAACAGACGCAACGCGAGATGCGTAACTGTGCCGTCGTTCAAGCTGGTATAGAACGCCGGCACAGCCTGCCACGGCATCGCCGGAATGCTCTCGGCCTTGTGGCGCGATTTGCCGAGGAGGGCCTTGGCCTTTTCCACTGCCTGCAAATCAACGTCCAGGCCGAGCGCCGCCGCGTGTCGCATAACGATGTTCAACCGATTCATCGCCTTGCGAGCTGTCTCGGCTTTCTCATGCCAAATCGGGGCGAGCGTATCCCGAATGTCAATCTGATCGATATCTGCGACCGGTACTTTGCCGAGTTTCGGCAGAACATGGACCTCAAGAGGCGTGAACCAGCGGCCCGCTTTGCCATCGCCCTTCAACTCAGCTTTTCGGCTCTCAAAGGCGTCCTGCGCAACATCCTTGAGCAGATGCTTGTTTCGCGCAGCGTCGCGGCGCTCGCGCTCCCGCTCCTTGATCGGATCGCCACCAGCTTGCACCACTGCGCGCCATTTGCCCGCTTCTTCGCGTGCTTGCTTTAGACCGACGTCGGCGATCGACCCTAGACCCATGTGGCGCAACCGCCCATGAACGGCCACTCGCAAGACCCAGCTGCCGCTATCCTTGTTGCTCTTGAACAACCATAGCCCGCCGCCATCGCCATACTTACCGGCAGGCGCTTGACGCACCATCACCGCTGAAAGCTTGTCCCGCCCCTTGGCCATTACACACCTCTTTCCACACTCAAGATTTAGATGAGGTGAGAGGAGGTGACAATCAGCGATCCACAACGAGCGCTATTTATCGTTTGAAATCAGCGGCGGAGTTGCTGGCCGATAGCTCATGAGACCAGATGACGTGTATCGATATTGAAATAAGATGCCGGCCAGGGGCACCAGCCTTCGCTGCTTCGCAGCTACGGCTGGGCGAGCCGACCTCCGAACCATCGAAGCGAAGCAGTGAAGGCTGTCCCGCCGAAGCCTTGGCGAAGGCGGACTGGGTCAACGAGTCCAAGCTCCGCTCCCCTCACCCTAGCCATCCCCGCATCTCCACTGTATAAACCGGTAGCTTCTTCCGTCACTCGAAGGAGCTCATATGAACGACCTGCACGCGTGGCTTTCGCAGCAACACCACGGTTTGCGGACCTTCCAGACCTTTCAGCAGAAGCTCGAGACGCTCGGCCAGCACGATCCCGCCCAGCGCGGCCTGTGCCGCCTGCTCAGCGGTGTCGTCGGCAGCTATATCGAGGCCTTTGACGAGGCCCCGCTGCCGGTCGACATTGCCGAAATCGCCTATCGGCGCCTGCTGACGCTGGTCGAAAGCCTCGATCTGCACGGAAACGCCGCTCGCCGGCTCGCCGACATCAACCGGGTGGCGACCTGCGAGTTGTGGCGGTGATCGGCAGGACCAGCGTGCCCACTTCAATTTCTGGATAACCGGACACGCCGCTTCGCCCTCGCGACGCATGACGCCCGAGTCCTGTGCTTCTCTCGACGCCCCTTCCTGAGGAAAGGGCGCAGGGAAGGCCGGGCGCCGGCTGGCACCCGCGGTCCGCTGCGCGCAAATTGCGAAGACAAATGCACAGCGGCATACAGGGCAGCCCAGGCCATCCCGGCCTTTCCCTGCGCAGTGGTTTGACGGCTTATGGCGCGCTCTCCCCGGGGAGCGATGCACTATTGCCCCCCTCGCCTTGCGGATGGCTGATGCGCACGCCCGGTCGGGCAGCTCACATCACCGCAAGCCTTGACGCACAGACCCCGGGCGTCAGGACGACACGCTTTTGCCGTACGCGGACCGCACCGGTCGTGTGCGCGCTGCTCAACCGCTCACGGGCCAAACCCGCCCTGCGATTGCTGGCGCGCCGATGCGCTCCCCGTCCACCGCCACCCGGCCCGCGCATCGTGACGATCGCGAAACGCCCCTTATCCTTGGGCCAGGATGAGGAACACATACGATATTTCCGAATTTCGGTCAAGCAGAATTTTTGGATCGCGGCCCGGGACCCAGAGGTGACACATTCCAACGCCGGCGACATGGGCCCCGGCTCTGCAGCGCACCGCTGAAGTAGCGCTGCGCCGCGTCCGGGGCACGAGAGAGAGAGAGAGAGAGAGAGAGAGAGAGAGAGAGAGAGAGAGAGAGAGAGAGAGAGAGAGAGAGAGAGAGAGAGAGAGAGAGAGAGAGAGAGAGAGAGAGAGAGAGAGAGAGAGAGAGAGAGAGAGAGAGAGAGAGAGAGAGAGAGAGAGAGAGAGAGAGAGAGAGAGAGAGAGAGAGAGAGAGAGAGAGAGAGAGAGAGAGAGAGAGAGAGAGAGAGAGAGAGAGAGAGAGAGAGAGAGAGAGAGAGAGAGAGAGAGAGAGAGAGAGAGAGAGAGAGAGAGAGAGAGAGAGAGAGAGAGAGAGAGAGAGAGAGAGAGAGAGAGAGAGAGAGAGAGAGAGAGAGAGAGAGAGAGAGAGAGAGAGAGAGAGAGAGAGAGAGAGAGAGAGAGAGAGAGAGAGAGAGAGAGAGGCACGCTCTCTCCCGTCACTGCGAGCGCCTCGTCCGCCGAAGCTCGAAGAGCGAAGGCGGAAGCGAAGCAATCCAGGAATGCATCCGCGGAAGCAGTCTGGATTGCTTCGTCGCAAGAGCTCCTCGCAATGACGAGGAGGAGAGATTACGCGTCTGGAGGCGTTCGACTTCGCCGCGCCAGTTCCTATATCCTGTGGCAACCGATCTGATGCAGCGGACAGTTTGATGGCCAGGACACGCAGGACGGACGCCGACGATCTCCCCCGCTATTTCGTCTGGGTCCGGGGGCTCGAAGGCCCCGAGCCGCAGAAATGGATGGCGATGGATTTCGGCGTCGGCGACTGGAAGCGGCCGCTGGTGCTGGCCTATCTGGAGCTGCCGGCGGACGAGCGGGATCTGTCGCTATCGCTGTTGGCGCGGCGCTACCCGCCGCCGCGGGTGGATCTCTCGTAACGGCGTCAGCACATCCAGCACAAAGCCGTCGCCACGGAGACAACGACCGCCGGAAGCAGCGCCAGTGGATCGCCGCTGCCATTCAGCGACGACCCGACACGGCGGGGCGGCATGATCCCACTTGCTACCTCAGCGGGATTGTGCGCAGAATGCACCTGTATTTTCATGTTTCAGAGATTTCAACCATTGATGATTCCGGGAAATGATGCCCGGTTTGGCCTGACGCTTTCCTCGTCGAATTGCCGGAGGGGCCCATGACGCATCATGATGTCGGGGGGAACGCCGATTCTCCGAGGCCGGAACGCGCGCCCAGCGACAGGGATGGGAATGCCGGCGGGAGCGCGAGCGCGGCCCTGCCAAGACGCAAGCTGGTGCTGTTCGCCGACGGCACCGGCAATGCTTTCACCACGCAGGAATCCAGCGTCTGGCGTCTCTATGAAGCCCTGGACCATACCCAGCCCGATCAGATCGCGCATTACATCAAGGGTGTCGGCACCGCCGGCTGGGCACCGCTTGCCGCGCTCGACGGCGCCACCGGCGTCGGCGTCCCCGGCAACGTCCGCAAGCTCTATCGCTTCCTGTGCTGGAACTGGCGACCGGGCGACGACATCTACATCTTCGGCTTCAGCCGCGGCGCCTTCACCGCGCGCACGCTGGCGGCGCTGATCTCGAGCGAGGGCCTGGTGCCGGCGGAGATCGACGACACGCCGGTGTCGCATGCGGAGATGGGGCGCAACGTCAAAGCCGCCTGGCGCGAGTACCGGCGCGAGACCGTGCCCTGGACCAAGAGCCTGCCGACGATCTGGGTCACGCGCTGGATCCGCGACTTCCTGCTGTTCGTCTATCACTGGCTTTGCCGGCACCGCAGCTACGCCGAGGTGCGGGGCAAGATGAACGGGCGCAGCGAGGTCGAGATCGCATTCCTCGGCCTGTTCGACACCGTCGAGGCCTTCGGCGTTCCGGTCGAGGAGCTCCGCCTCGCCGTCGACTGGGCGATCTGGCCGATCTCGTTCCGCAATCACCGGCTGTCGCACAAGGTCAGGCACGCCTGTCACGCGCTCGCGCTCGACGACGAACGCACCACCTTCCATCCCCTGCGGATCGACCAGAGCCATCTGGCGCAGGGGCAGATCGTCAAGGAAGTGTGGTTCACGGGCGTCCATTCCGATATCGGCGGCGGCTATCCGGAATCCACGCTGTCCTTCGTGCCGCTGGTCTGGATGGTCGAGCAGCTCGGCGACCGGTTGCGCTTCCAGGACGGCGAGATCGAGCATTTCAGGGAATATCAATCGGCGCTCGGACCGCGGCATGATTCCCGCAGCGGCGCAGCAGTGCTGTACCGCTACGGGCCGCGTCCGATCCTCGGCGGCGACGTGAATGGCGGGCTGCCGGTGGTGCACTTCGCCGTCATCGAGCGCATGCTGCTCGGCTGCGACGATTACGCGCCCATCATGCTTCCGGCGAACTGCCTGGTGCTGCTGCCGGACGGAACGAGGTTGCCGCTGCGATCCGAGGGAGAGACCAAGGATCTCGACGAGCAGCATGCGCGCGAGGCTCTGAAAGCGGCCTATCTGGCAAAGGCGACGGGCCCTCGACGCGAGCAGGAGGCGAAAGCCTTTACCGCGATGAGCACGCCCGACGCCACCATGTCGAGCCTCACGCGCGACACCGTGTGGTGGCGGCGCGTCGCCTATTTCTCGCTTTTGTTCATGGCCGGCGTCATCGCCGCCTGGCCGTGGATCGCGCACGCGCTGGTGCAGTGGTCCGAAGACCGCGCCCTGGAGGGCACCGGCGCACTGTCCTTCATCACCAATATCGACTGGGTGATGGGCGCAGTGGTGGCGCCGCTAACCAATCTGCTGCGAGACGTGCTGCCGTCTTATGCGGCCCCCTGGCTCAACATCGCGACCTACTATCCCTTCCTGACGTCGATCGTGGTGATCGTCACCTGGTGGATCTGGCACAAGAACGGAACGTTGCGTGACGACATCGAGGAGCGGGCGCGTCTTGCCTGGAACACGTCGCGCCGCAGGGCGAGCACGGAACACATCGACAAGCCGGGGCCGTTGATGCGGTTCGGACACTGGATGCGCCTGAATGCCAGCCCGGCGCAACGCGTCATCACCAGGGGACTGGTGCCGGCGGTCTTCCTGATCGCGATCTTCGGCTCGGCCGCGCTGATCGTGTCGAGCAGCCTGTTCACCGGTCGTCTCGCCCTCGGCTCGGTCTGCTCGCCGCCTACGGTCAAGGGCTCTGCCGCGTTCCAGACCGGCACGCCGGTGACGGACGAGCCGGTCGACGCGCGCGCGCTGTTCGACACCAGGGACTTTTGCTGGTGGAGCGGGCTCGCCGTCGAGAAGGGCCGCAAATACCGCGTCTTTCTCGAGATCAAAGAACCATGGTTCGACCGCACCATCATGAGCGGCGCGAACGGATTTGCGACCTACGAGCCGCACCACTACGTGGCGCTGCCGGAGCGTCGTCTGTTCGCGGCGGACTGGTTCCAGCCCGTGGTGCGCGTCGGCAGCAAAGGCATCAACGACCTGCCGCTCAAGGCGGTCAATGTGATGCCGGCCGACGAATTTCCCCGCCGCATGAAGCCCACCCTGCCCGCGGAGGACGACATCAGCAGGAGCCGCAACAGGTACCCCGTGCGGCTCGACGACACGGCCGAGTTCAAGGGCAGGCTCGACGGCCTCGGCAAATTCGAACCGATTCCGCCGGTCATGCTCGCCGAGGCAGGCCAGGCCTGGACGAAGCAGCTGTTGACCGGCCGCGTCGTCGCCGAATTCGTGGCGCCCGAGTCCGGCGAGCTGTTCTTCTACGTCAATGACGCCGTCCAGATATTCCCGCGGCTGCTTCCGGAGTCGTTGGTCCCGTCCTGGCTCGATGCGATCCAGGGGCCGCACGATCTCTTCTACCGAAACAACAGCGGCACTGCGAAGATCAAGGTCCAGCGCCTGCCGGCCCCACCGATGCCGCCGGACAAGCCGGCATTACCGCTGGCGAGCAACTGAGGTCCAGTGGGGACGCAGCGTCGGAGCGCTCAGCGCCGCGACTTGGACACGGGGCATTCCCGCCCCCATGATTATGGGTGTCGCTGCCCGCGTCCGGCGGTTAAACTTGCCCTTGCGCCGCGGGGGACACGCGGGTCGCGGGACCATGATCATGACCGAACAGGGCGAGACGGGTGAACCCATCACCATCCTCCTCGTCGAGGACGACGCGCCGACCTGCTGGCGGCTGCAGGATGCGCTGGTCAAGGCCGGCTACGAGGTGCGCAGCGCCGGCACGCTCGGCGAAGCCCGTTCCGCGCTTGCCGGCGGCGCGCCCCGCGTGCTGCTGACCGATCTGCGCCTGCCCGACGGCCACGGCATCGAGCTGATCCGCGAGATGAGGCAGCGCTTCCCCGACACCGAGATCATGGTGATCTCGGCCCTCGGCGACGAGGAGAGCGTGATCTCGGCGATCACGGTCGGCGCCACCGGCTATCTGCTCAAGGACGCCTTCCCCACCGACATCGCCACCACCGTGCGCGATCTGGTCGCCGGCCATTCGCCGATCTCGGCCTCGATCGCGCGCTTCATCGTGCGCAGAACCCAAGGTGCCGTGCCAAATTCGGCGGAGCCACCGCCGGGACCCGTGCTCAATACGGCGAGGCTGACCCCGCGCGAGATCGACATCCTCTGGGGCATCGCAAAAGGCTTCAGCTATGCCGAGATCGCCAGCCATCTCGGCCTGTCCAAGCAGACCGTGCCCGGCCATATCAAGAACATCTATCGCAAGCTCGAGGTGCACACGCGCAGCGAAGCGGTGTTCGAAGCGGTGCAGCAGGGCCTGATCAAGCTGTGAGCGAGATCGCGGCCAAGGCACCTACAAGGGCAGCTCCGAAGGCGCCCACGCGGCCGCGGCGCCGACTGATCGCCTCGCGCCTCGTGCCCTATCTGCTGCTGCAGGCGCTGATCGTGATCGCCACCATTCTCGGGCTGCGGCTGCTGCAGCCGAACGACCCCGACGATTTTGCGCTGAGCGGATTTTCGCTGCGGCAGGACGGCGTGACGCTGCCCGTGAACCTGCCGCATTTCACGGCGTCGCGCTATTCCCTGGACGACCCGCCGATCTACACCGGCAGCTTCACGTTCCGGCGCGGCGAAGCGGCATCGGGATGGTCGGTCTACCTGCCGCGCTTCAGCAACGCGGTGGAGGTCGCCGTCGACGGCGTCGTCGTGCTCGATTCCCGGCGCGACGCCAACGCCAACCGGCCCGACCGCAACACGCCGCAGATCGCAGCGATCCCCGCCTCACTGCTGCGCGAGGGCGCCAACGAGATCACGGTGCGCCTGTTCGTGTGGGGACCGTTGAAGGGTTTTCTCGACACTGTCTATGTCGGGCCGGATGCCGCCTTGCGGCCAGCCTATGAGACGCGGACGCTGCTGTTTGTCACCCTGCCCGTGGTGTTTTCCGCCTGGCAGTCGATCCTCGCCGTCATCCTCGCGATCATGTGGCTGATGCGGCGCCGCGAGCCGGTCTATGGCGTGTTGGCGGCTGCGATGGTGCTCGGCGTGGTGCAGGCCTACGTCCCGCCGCCGGTGCCGCCGGCCGCCACGTCGCGGCTTGCCGCGGTGCTGCTGGCGTCCGCGCCGATCGAGAGCGCGTTGGTCGTCATGTTCGGCGTGCTGTTCTTCGGCTGGCGCTGGCCGCGCTACGGCATGCTGCTGTTCGTGCCGGGCCTGGTCGTGTTCGTGGTCGGGCTGATCGGAGGCCCGCCGCTGCCGCGCATTCTTTTTCTGGTGCTCGGCATCCCCACGGTCGGGCTTTGCCTGGTTCTGATGGCCTGGGTGACCGCGACCGCGGTCGTCCGGCGGCAGGATGCGGCGAGCTTCACGATCGGCTGCGCCGTCACCATCGTGCTGGTCTGCTGGATCCAGGACATGCTCACGGTGCTCGAGATCGTGAGCAACGATCGCATCTTCGTCTCGCGCCTGTCCTATTCGGCGATGCTGGTCGCGATCGGCGCGGGACTGACCTGGCGCTTCGCCCGCGCGCTGAACCAGGTCGACAGCTTCGCCGGCCAGTTGGTGACGCGCGTGCGCGAGGCCGAGGAGCGGCTGAAGGCGAGCTTCGTCCGCGAGGAGGAGCGCGCGCGCGCCGCCGCGCTCGCCAATGAGCGCACGCGCCTGATGCGCGACCTGCATGACGGCCTCGGCGGCCAGCTGGTCAGCATCGTCGCGCTCTCCGAGCGCGGCCATGAGGGCGCGACCATCACCGACGCTGCCCGGGCCGCGCTGAAGGATCTGCGCCTCGTCATCGATTCCATGGACGACATCGGCGGCGACCTGATGCTCGCGCTCGGCTCCTGGCGCGAGCGCGCGAGCGCACAATTGCGGCCGCACGACATCACGCTCGACTGGCGCGTGGCGACCCCGCAGGGCCTGCCGCTGCACCCTGAACTCAGGCCATGGCACGTCATCCAGATCGTGCGCATCCTCGACGAGGCCGTGACCAATGCGGTCAAGCACGCACAGGCACATCGCATCGCGGTCACCATCGAGACGCTCGATGCAAGCGAGGGGCCGTACGGCCTGATCAGCGTGACCGACGACGGCCAAGGCTTTGCGCTGGCCGGCCATGGCGAAGCCGGGCGCACCGGCCAGACCGCGCGCGGCTTGCGCAACATGAGAAATCGCGCCGCGCGCTGCGGCGCGCTGCTCGACCTGAGTTCCGATGCTTCCGGGACGCGCGTGCGGCTGCAATTGCCGCAGCGTTTTCCCGACAGCGACGCGGCTGCGGGCTGAAAAGCCCCCTCTCCGAACGTGTGGGACGCGCGGAGAGAGGGAACGGGCCGGGTGATTTGCCGGCGGAGGACGGGGGGTTCGTCCGCAGGGCGCCCTGGGCCCGAGGCGATGCAATCAATTCAATCGAATGGAAATATCAGCGCACGCCGGCACGATTGACCGGGCCGCCGCGATTCATCGGCGTTCCCGCGCGCACGCCGACCCCGGGCGCGCCGACGCCGGGTGTTGCGACCGCGGCCCTTGCGACCGGCGCTCCCGGCGCGACCACCACCGCCGCCGTCGGCCGCACCACGCAGCCCTTGGGCACGCCGACCGTCTTGCAATAGACCACCGCCTGTGCCGGGCTCGTGCCCAGCGACACCATCGCCGCGCCGGCCAGCGCCATGACCGTCAGCCCCGCACTCAGCGCTCCAGCTCTCTTCGACATCCCTTGCTCTCCTGCTTCCCGTTCGGCGTCCCGATGCAATCACCGGGTTTCGCAGCCGAGGTGCAGCCTGAATGACAAAAGACGGCGCGCGGATACATGCCATGAAGATGGGGGTCGCTGCGGCCGGGACACCGGGCCGACGCCATGAACATGGCATGGACCCGTGCACGGCCTTCGCGAGATGGTCCGGCCCGATTGATCCCGGTCGGGACAACGTCGATTCCAGAGAGGTGCTTTATGAAGATTTCAGCTGTTGCCGCGCTGCTGCTCGCCGCTTCCGCCCTGCCCGCTGCTGCGCAATCCGGTCCATCGGTCCAGGAGCAAATGGCCTGCCGTGGCGATGCCAGCAAATTCTGCGCCGAACATATCGGCAAGCCGCCGCAGATGAATGCCTGCCTGCGCGAGAACAAGTCGAAGCTCTCGGACAGCTGCCGCAAGGTCGTCGAATCGCGCGGCGGCTGATCATTTATCCTTCTCTACAAAGAGGGCGGCGTGCTGCCGCCCTCTCGACACCGGCGCCGCTACTCCTGCATCATCTCGCCGCTGCCGCCGAACTCGGCCGGAAAATCCTTCAGCTTGGGCAGGCCGTCGCGCATCGGCAGCACGGTCTCGGCATAGTTGACGTGAACGCCGGGCGCGAATGCGAGCGTCGGGATGGTGGCGGTGAAGACGTCGACCAGTCCGAGCGGCGGATGGTTGGTCATGAGATGGCCGCCGCACTTCTTGCAAAATTTGCGCTCGCTGAGCGGCGTCTTGGCAAACGTCTCGACATTCTGGGCGCCTTCGGTGACGCGCACGGCTTCCGGCTTCCACAGGCTGAAGGCGTTGACCGGACCGCCCGACCAGGAGCGGCAGGAACGGCAATGGCAATAGCCCATCGCCTCCGGTGCGCCCGTGACCTCGATCGTGACCGCGCCACAGAAGCAATTTCCGACATGTTTCATTTGGTCGTCTCCGTTTGATGAAGAGGAAGAAATCCTCTCCCCGCTCCTCGTCCACAATATGTCGGGACCGATGGGAATGCGGGGAGAGGTGTCGGGGTGAAGGGGGACATCACCCCGGGGGACGTTGAGGGGACGGGCGGGCGAGATGCTCGCATACCTCAGTTGGCGCGGCCAAGCGTCCTCCGTTCGGCGGACGCGCGCGGTGCCGCGCCGAGGCTAGAGTGACCGGCGCCAGGGAATAAGCATCGACACCCGTTGTTTGTACTGCCGGTACTCGTCGCCGAAGAGAGCGACGAGGTCGTGCTCCTCCAGCGCGATGCCGACGAAGATGTAGAGCGTGGTGACGACCGCAAACAGCAGATGCCCCGCGGTCATGGTCGGCGCCGCCCAGAACGCAATGATGAAGCCGAGATAGATCGGATGGCGGACGAAATTGTAGAGCAGCGGCGTCCTGAAGCGCGGCGGCGTCATCTCCTTGCCGACCAGATGGTTGGCCACCTGATGCAATCCGAACAATTCGAAATGATTGATCAGGTAGGTGCTGGTGAACACCAGGATCCACCCGGCGAAGGACAGCGTGACCAACGTCACGGCGAGATCCGGATTCTCGACATTCCATACGATCGCAGGCAGCGGACGCCACTGCCAGAACAGGAGCAGCAATGACAGACTCGCGAACAGCACATATGTCGAGCGCTCGACCGGCTTGGGGACGAACTGCGTCCACCACGCCTTGAACTGCTTGCGTGCCATCACGCTGTGCTGAAGGGCGAACAGCGACATCAGGAGGAGATTGACGATGACGGCTTCGGCCGTCGGCGTGTCGGTTCCGGTATCGATGGTCTTGGGCACCACCAGCCCCATGACGAAGCCGATGGCGTAGAGAATGGTGACGAAAAACACGAGATATGCCGCAATTCCGTACAGAAAGGCGATGAACTTGAAAATGCGTGAGCCCGCAACCTCCGGGCTGATAGAATGAACCTGGTGATCAAGTTGGGTCATAGAACGCTCCGTTGTGCCGAGGCATCGGCACTGTTTGGTCTTCGCACCATGCCGGATCGGACGCCCCCAGACTTTCGCGGACGGTTGATTTTCGCCTGAGACGACTTTGATTTTTGCTTGAGACGACAGAAACGTGCGATTTCGCTTTGAAAACAACGTGCTCGATGGCGACCTGCGGGAACTCACCTGCGGCGGGGCAGCCGTGCCGTTGCAGCCGCAGGTGTTCGATCTCTTGCTCTATCTCGTCGCGCAACGCGCGCGTGTGGTCAGCAAGGATGACCTGATCAGTCAGATCTGGAGCGATCGCATCATCTCGGATTCGGCGCTGAACAGCCGCATCAACGCCGCGCGCAAGGCGCTCGGCGACGACGGCGCGACGCAGCGGCTGATCAAGACCATCCCACGCAAGGGCTTTCGTTTCGTCGGCGAGGTCCGGGAAGATGTGGCAGCGTCGATCGTGCCGGCCGAAGCCAGGCCCGCCCCCTCGCGCGTGGGGGACCGCCCGGCGATCGCGGTGCTCGCGTTCGAGAACATGAGCGGCGATCCCGCGCAGGACTATTTCGGCGACGGGATCAGCGAGGACATCCTCACGGCGCTGTCGAAGCAGCGCTGGTTCATGGTGATCGCGCGCAACTCGTCCTTCACCTACAAGGGGCGCGCAGTCCACCTCCGGCAGATCGCGGAGGAGCTCGGCGTCCGCTACGTCGTCGAAGGCAGCGTGCGCAAGGCGAACAACCGGGTGCGCATCACCGCACAGCTCAACGATGCCACGTCAGGCAGCCATCTGTGGGCCGAGCGCTACGACCGCGAGCTGGTCGACGTCTTCGCCGTCCAGGACGAGATCACCAACGCGATCGCTGCGGCGATCGAACCGCAGATTCACGCGGCCGAGAGTTTTCGCGCCCACCGCAAGGGACCTGCGAGCCTGGACGCTTGGGATTTCCTGATGCGGGCGTTGTCGCATTATTGGCGCGTGACCCGGCGCGATCACGAGGCCGCACGGACGCTGCTGGAACGCGCGATCGGGATCGATCCGAATTACGGTCAGGCGCTGTCGGTGCTGGCGGCGAATTACATGCTCGGCGTGCATCTCGGCTGGGCCGAACTCGCCACCGTGGCGCCGGTGGCGGAAGCCGCCGCGCTGGCCGCGGTGCGCTGCGACCATGAGGATGCCTGGGCGCATGTCGGCCTCGGCAGCGTCTGCTTCTCGACACGCAGGCTTGCGGACGCGCTGTCCGAGTTCGAGCAGGCGCTCGCACTCAATCCGAACTTCTCGTTGGCGCAGGGCTATTACGCACTGGCGCTGTCCTATGCCGGGCGCTCGAAGGATTCGTTCGAGGCCGCCCAACGGGCGATCCGGCTGTCACCGCGCGATCCGTCGCTGGCGATTTATCACGGCATCGCGGGCTATGCGCGCTTCACCGAACGCCGTTATGACGAGGCCATCGCGCTGGCGCGCGAGGCGATCCGCCATCGCGGCGATCTCACCGGCGCCTACCGCGTGCTCGCGGTCTCCGCCGGCATGACCGGTGACGGAACGCTTGCGGAGACGGCGCTGGGCGAGCTCCGCCGCACCCAGCCCGACATCTCCCTGCACTGGATCGCGACGCAACTGCCGTGGGCCAATGACGGGGATCGCGAACACTATCTGGAAGGATTCCGGCGCGCAGGGCTGCGCTAGGCGGCTTCTCTTACCCCGGCGCTACGCGCGCTTGCGGCGCAAATGGACGATGACGTCGAGCCGCGCGATCTCGTGGCCGGGAAGCGCCTCGGGAATCTTGGTGAAGGCGAGACCTTCGGCGACGTCGACCAGGACATCCTCGCCTTCGAGATAGAAGTGCGGGTGCACCGATGTGTCGGTGTCGAAGAACGACTTGATGCCGTCGGCCGCGATCCGGCGCAAGAGGCCGGCCTCGGTGAACTGGTTCAGCGTGTTGTAGACGGTCGCGAGCGACAGATCGGCGCTCGCCGCCATCGCTTCTTCGAACAGGCTCTCGGCGGTGACATGACGATGGCCGCGCAGGAACAGCAACTGGCCGAGCGCCAGGCGCTGGCGCGTCGGGCGCAGGCCGGCATTGCCGAGCAATTGCAGACAATGCTGCACGCCCGCATCGGGCGGCAGCTCGAGGCCGGCGACATCAGGTCCGCTATCGTCAGCCGCAGGGATATTCGTGACCTGGATGTCCATCGATCGTCTCACGCGTCTCACGGCTCAGGGGGGCAGGACGCACAGCGCCAAGTCCCGCCAGTTGCTATTCGATCGCAAAAGCGGCGGCCTGGCTTTGATCCGGATCAAATCCGAAAGCCGCCTCTGACCTATCGCAAGGCAGCCGGGTTTATTCCCGGCCAGAAATGGCTGATATCGACGAGGTTCAGATGTCCAGGCCGGTTCCCGACAAAGCAGAGGTCGCGCTCGAATATCCCGACAAGTTCTATGTCGGCACCTTCGAGCATTCGTCGCGGTTCGAGGCGCGGCTCGATGGCAGCGGTGTTGCGCTGGTGCTGCAGCATCCCGGCGCCGCCGACGAACGCAAATCGGTGCACCTGCACCTCAATTTCGGCCTCCTCGCCGGCATCCTGCGTGAGCTCGCCGTCAGCGTCGCCGCCCTCCCCAAGGACGACATCGCACACCGCGAGCAGCTCGCGGACGCGCTCGACGAATTGCGCCGGGCGCTGCGGACCTCCTGAAGACTACTTCGCTTTGGCCTGGATCGGCCTCGGGGCCGGCACCGCCGCCCATTCCTTGTCGGCGCGCGGGCCGTTGAGATCGCCGGTCAGGCCGACGAGCTGGCCGGGCAGAATGTCGAGGGTCTGCTGCCAGGTCTGGGTCTGGCACAGGAATTTGATGAGGCAGCCCTTGAGCTTGAGGCGATCGGGCGACCCGCGCCAGATCGACACCGAGTAGGACTTGCCGTCCTCGGCGTTGTAGATGTCGCCGGCGAAGCGCCCCTCGGGCCTCGCCTGCAGACCCATGATGAGCTGGTGGCCGAGCAATGTGCGGGCGCGCTTGTCCGGATCCGGATTCTGGCTGTCGCGGTAAGGCTGGCCGCGCTTGTCGGCCGCCTCCTTCATCCAGACGATGAAGCCGCAGAGGCGATCGCGTGAGGGCCCGCAGCGCTCGAGGCGAATGCGCGCGCGGCCGTCCTCGACCAGCCAGGTGCCGCTCGGATCTGTCGGCGTGACGGCGCCGGCGCGGCCGCCAAACGCCAGCATCACGATCGTGATCGCGATGCGCAGCACGAAGCGAAGGAGAATGTTCATCAGCAACACCTTTCGTTGAATGGATCGCGGCGTCAGTTCAGCTGCGCCATCAGCGCGTCGGCGCCCTTGTCGAGGCCCGCCGTGGCGGGC
>NZ_AJQF01000209.1:0-3803 GCF_000261705.1 Bradyrhizobium genomosp. III
GCCTTGATGTCGTAGGCAGCGGGGTATTGCTTGGTGACGTAGGCGGAGAGCAGCCGCGAGGTCGTTGCGTCGAAGATCTCGACGCCGTAGACGACCGAGCCGGTCATCGTCCCCTCGCCGTCGCGCGCCGCCTGCACGCCGTTGTAGACGGCGCCGGCAAGGTCGAAGCGCGAGAGCGTGCCGAGCACCGGCGTGTTGGCGACGGCGCCGGTGAGTGTCAGCCTGATCCGCAGCGTGTTCGGCCCCGGCTCGCGCACCAGCACGAAGCGGCCGCGCAGCCGGTCGGCGAAACAGTTCTGCATGTAGGCAGCGAGCGTCGCCTTGTCCTTGCCGGACATGTCGCCGAACTGATGATCCCGGCCACGATAGACCACGACGGGATCGAGGATCACTTTGCTATAGGTGCGCCAGTCGACCGGCGTGGAATAGCGGTAGGGTACGCGGCCGGAGACGTCCGATTTGTCCGGCGCCATGTAGGCCGAGGACGCCATCTCCGAATAGGGCACCGGCGCGATCGACGCGCAGCCGGCCACGGCCACGCAAAGCACCAGCGTTCCCGGACCGCGCACCGCGATCGAGCGATTCATTCCAGACTCCTCTTGGCACTGCTCAGGCGATGGCGACCGCAGCCACGTCAGGGACCGGACGCGGCTGCGGGGCTCACCATTGCCAACCCTCGGCTTCGTCCGGGGCGTTTCGGAAGCGTTGGGCTGCCTCAGTGCCCGGTCTTATAAAACCGACCAGACGGTTTGTAAAGTTCGAAAGTCACGTCCTGACGCATTTGGCCGCAGGCGCGGCTTTGGGCAGGCCCGGTTCGAATTCGTTAACGATGAATCAGGCGCGTTTGCGCCGGGTTGCAGCCTTCGCGACCGCTGCAGTTCCGGATTTGGCGGCACGTTTTGCGGCCGGTTGTTCGAGGCTGGTCCACTGCGCATCGTCGAGCAGGCGCGCGAACAGTCGCTGGTGCTCGTCCTTGCTGAGCGGCGACATGCCGAACAGCGAACTCAATAGCAGTCCCATCGCTCCGGCCCAGCGCAGCATCGCGAGATCGGGATCCGTGGCCTCTTCCCTGATCGCGGCCATCCGCTCCATCTCGCGCTCGCGCGGCAGCGCCATCAGACGCGGATTCTCCACCATGGCCGCAACCAGCGCCAGCGCGGCGGAATTCGGCGACGTCGCCGCTTCGCGCACCGTGGCCAGCTGGGTCGCCAGATTGGGATTCGCGGAGGTCTCGCCCGCCTTCGCCATATAACGCGTCGAGAACTCCTCGAAATGCGCCATCTGCCGCTCGAGGAGTGCCTTCAGCACCGCCTCCTTGGTGCGGAACTGATGCATCACGCCGCCCTTGCTCAGCCCGCTCTCGCGCGCAATCGCATCGAGCGTCAACCGGCCCGGCCCGTCGCGCGCGATGATCGCGATGGCTGCTTCGAGCGCAGCATTGCGGGACCGTTCGGAGCGCGTGGCATTGTCCATCGCCGACTTGTCTCCGCGGCACGACGATGAATCAAGTGAAAACAGGACGCGCTGTACATTTTTTGTGCGAACACTGTCGCGACTTTCATCTTGCGGCGCCGAACGGGACTGTGTGAGCCTCGATACCGGATGGGGACTGGGATGGGCCGGCCGTAGCTTTGCGCGCCATGACGTGCGAAGCGTTGACGGCTGGTCTCGCTTGAGAAAGATACGACATGCCGAAACGAGTGTTGCTTGGTCTCCTCCTGGCGTGCGGCCTCACGGCCCCGACACTGGCGCAAGAGCCGAAGACGGGAGGTGTGATCAATGCGGTGATCCAGCCTGAGCCGCCCGGCCTGATGCTGGCGATGGTCCAGAACGGCCCGGTGCAGATGGTGTCGGGCAACATCTTCGAAGGGCTGCTGCGCTACAGCCCAAAGCTCGAACCGCAGCCGGAGCTCGCCGAAAGCTGGAGCGTCAGCGAGGACGCCAAGACCTACACCTTCAAGCTCCGGAAGGGCGTCACCTGGCATGACGGCAAGCCTTTCACCGCCGCCGACGTCTTGTTCTCGGTCGAGATGCTGAAGCAGACCCACGCGCGCGCCCGCAACAACCTCGCGCAGGTCGACAAGGTCGAGGCGCCCGACGACTACACGGTCGTCTTCACGCTCAAGCAGCCGTTCGGCCCGTTCCTCGGCATCTTCGAGGTCGGCTCGATGCCGATGGTGCCGAAGCATCTCTATGACGGCACCGACTGGAAGACCAATCCCTACAACAACGCCCCGGTCGGCACCGGCCCCTTCATGTTCAAGGAATGGCAGAAGGGCTCGTTCATTCGCCTGGCCAAGAACCCGAACTATCACGAGAAGGGCAAACCCTATCTCGACGAGATCTACTGGCAGATCATTCCCGACGCCGCCGCGCGCTCGGTGGCCTACGAGACTGGCAAGGTCGACGTGCTGCCCGGCGGCTCGGTCGAGAACTTCGACGTGCCCAGGCTGTCCAAGCTGAAGGACACCTGCGTCACCGGCGCCGGCTGGGAGTTCTTCTCGCCGCTGGCCTGGCTGTGGCTCAACAACCGCCAGGGCCCGCTCGCCGACAAGCGGGTGCGGCAGGCGGTCATGTATGCGATCGACCGCGAATTCGCCAAGGACGTGATCTGGAACGGGCTCGGCAAGGTCGCGACCGGCCCCTCCGCCTCGACCATCAAATACTATACTGACGACGTGCCGAAATATCCGTACGACCCGGCCAAGGCCAAGGCCCTCTTGAAGGAAGCCGGCTACAAGGGCGAGAAGATCCGCCTGCTGCCGCTCGCTTATGGCGAGACCTGGCAGCGCTGGGGTGAAGCGGTGAAGCAAAACCTCCAGGACGTCGGCATCAACATCGAGACCATCGCCACCGACGTCGCCGGCGGCAACCAGAAGATCGGCGACTGGGACTACGACATCGCCTTCACCTATCTCTACCAGTATGGCGATCCCGCGCTCGGCGTCGGCCGAAACTACGTCTCCAGCGCCATCGCCAAGGGCCAAGTCTTCAACAACGTCGAGGGCTACTCCAACCCCGAGATCGACAAGCTGTTCGCCGACGGCGCCGTCGCAACGCCGGACTCCAAGCGCAAGGAGATCTACGAGAAGGCGCAGAAGATCCTGGTCGAAGACGTGCCGGTGGCCTGGATGCTCGAGCTGCAATTCCCGACCATCATGCGCTGCAAGGTCAAGAACCTGATCACCACGGGGATCGGGGTCAATGACGGCTTCAAGGACGCATGGCTCGACAAGTGAGGAGGGGCGCTTCGCGTCTGGTCTCTCGTGCTGTAGCTTTCGCCGAATGATTGCCGTCCGAGCCACGGAAAAGGTGCACCTCTCCCGCTTGCGGGGAAGGTCGACGCGCGCCGGGCGATGCGAAGCATCGTCCCGAGCGCGGCGGGTGGGGGCTTTCTCCGCTCGGGGACCTTCTCTGCGGAAACACCCCCACCCCTACCCTCCCCCGCAAGCGGGAGAGGGAGCGCATCGTCGCTGCGGCGACCCTCTCGTCAAACAAGCGTCACTCTAAGTATGCTCTCATTCGTCGCTCAGCGTGTCCTCAAGGGCGTGATCGTCCTGCTTGCGATCGTCGTCCTCAATTTCTTCCTGATCCGGCTTGCGCCGGGCGACCCCGCGGTGGTGATGGCGGGCGAGGCCGGGGCCAGTGACCAGATCTTCGTCAAGCAGCTCAGGGAGAAATTCGGCCTCGACAAGCCGCTGCCGGAGCAGCTCTTCCTCTACGTCAAGGGCGTCGTCACCCTCGACCTCGGCTTCTCCTTCCGCCAGCAGGCGCCGGTCGCAAAGCTGATCGGCGAGCGGCTG
>NZ_AJQF01000210.1:0-33186 GCF_000261705.1 Bradyrhizobium genomosp. III
GGCATTCGCGATCTCGCTCATGCTCGGCATTCTCTTCGGCACCTTCGCCGCGCGCTTTGCCGGAACCTTCCTCGACACCGCCATCACCGTTTTCGCGCTGATCTTCTACGCCATGCCGATCTTCTGGGTGGCGTTGATGGGCATCCTGCTGTTCTCGGTCACCATGGATTGGCTGCCGAGTTTTGGTTACGAGACGGTCGGTGCGAACCTCACCGGCTTCGCCCACGCGGTCGACGTCGCAAAACACCTGATCATGCCGGCGATGACGCTCGGCCTGTTCTTCATGGCGACCTATACCCGCATGACGCGCGCCTCGATGCTGGAGGTGAAGCGGCTCGACTTCGTCAAGACCGCGCGCGCCAAGGGCCTCTCGGACGCCGTGATCCAGCGCCGCCACGTGCTGCGCAACGCGCTGCTCCCCGTCGTGACGCTGGCCGGCGTGCATTCCGGCACGCTGATCGGCGGCGCCGTCATCACCGAGACCGTGTTCGCCTGGCCCGGCATCGGACGGCTGATGTACGACGCGCTGTTGCAGCGGGACTACAATCTGCTGCTCGGCGTCTTCGTGATCTGCTCCGCCATGGTCCTGATCTTCAACCTCATCACCGACCTCGTCTATCGACTGGTCGATCCGCGCATCGAATTCGCCTCATGAAACAGTTCTGGAAATCGATGCTGCGTAGCCCGAGCGGCGTCATCGGGCTCATCATTCTGGTTCTCGCGATCTCGGTCGCATTGTTCGGACCGATGCTGTTCCCGAACTCGCCATGGCGGATGGTGCAGCGGCCGTTCCTGCCGCCGTTTACGCTCTCCGCCGTGCCGCTCGGCACCGACGCGCTCGGCCGCGACGTGTTCGCCGGTATGATTTTTGGCGCACGCGTCTCGCTGCTTGTCGGCCTCGTCTCCACGCTGGTCGCGCTGATCGTCGGCGTTCCCATCGGCGCCATGGCCGGCTATTTCGGCGGCAGGGTCGATGACGCCCTGATGCGCTTCACCGAGTTCTTCCAGACCATTCCGAGCTTCGCGCTCGCGATCGTGCTGGTCGCGATCCTGCAGCCCTCGATCTATTCGATCGTGACCTCGATCGCGCTGGTGAGCTGGCCGCCGGTCGCCCGCCTCGTGCGCGGCGAGGTGCTGTCGCTGCGCACGCGCGAATACGTCCAGGCGGCGGTGGTCACAGGCCAGAGCAACACCTGGATCATCATGCGCGAGATCCTGCCGAACGCACTGTCGCCCGTGATCGTGCTGGCCTCACTGATGGTGGCGACCGCGATCCTCCTGGAATCCTCGCTGTCGTTCCTCGGCCTCGGCGACCCCAATCTGATCTCCTGGGGCTACATGGTCGGCGCCGGCCGCACCGTGATCCGCCAGGCCTGGTGGATCACGGTGTTTCCCGGTGTCGCCATCCTGATCTCCGTGCTCGGGCTCAATTTGATCGGCGAAGGCCTCAACGACGCGCTCAATCCGCGCCTGTCGCGGGAGGGACGCTGACAATGACCGCCCCGCCCGCCGTCTCCATCAAGAACCTGCGAATTGCCCTGCCCAAGGGCGCCGAGCGTCCCTTCGCCGTCGACGGCGTCTCGCTCGACTTGCGGCCCGGCAAGATCGTCTGCGTCGTCGGCGAGTCCGGCTCCGGCAAGTCGATGTGCGCGCATGCGCTGATGGGCCTGTTGCCGGATACGGTCTCGGTCGCCTCCGGCGAGATCCAGTTCGAGGGACGCGACCTGCTCAAGCTCGACGACGACGGTTGGCGCGATCTGCGCGGCCGCCGTCTCGCGATGATCTTCCAGGAGCCGATGACCGCGCTCAATCCGTTGATGCGGATCGGCGACCAGATGGCGGAGATGTTCGAGGCCCACGGCCTGCTGACGCCGAGGGAGCGGCGCGCGCGAGCGCTCGCTTTGGCACGGGAGGTCGGCCTGCCCGACCCCGAGCGCATCGTCCGCGCCTATCCGCACCAGCTCTCCGGCGGTCAGCGCCAGCGCGCCATGATCGCGATGGCGCTCGCGCTCGAGCCGGCCGTGCTGGTCGCGGACGAGCCGACCACCGCGCTCGATGTCACCACGCAGGCGCAGATCCTCAAGCTGATCCGCAACCTCCAGCGCAATCGCAACATGGCGGTGATGTTCATCACCCACGATTTCGGCGTGGTCGCCGATATCGCCGACCAGGTCGTCGTGCTCCGGCACGGCAAGGTGGTCGAGGAAGGTCCGGCCGCAACCGTCTTCAACGCGCCGCAGCACGACTACACCAAGGCGCTGCTCGCCGCCGTGCCCTCGATGGACCCGCCGGCGCGCGAGCCGCTCGACGATCAGGCCAGGGCCGTCGAGGTGATCGGGCTCGACAAGACCTATGTCACCTCGGGCGGCTGGTTTCGCGAAGACCGCCGCGTCGATGCCGCGCGCGCGGTCAATTTCAACATCCTCAGGGGCGAGACGCTCGGCCTCGTCGGCGAATCCGGCTCCGGCAAATCGTCGGTGGCGCGCCTGGTGATGCGGCTGATCGAGGCCGACCGCGGCACGGTGCGGATCGGCGAGACCGATCTCACCCAGCTCTCGGGCAAGGCGCTGCGGGCCGAGCGCCATCGCATCCAGATGATCTTTCAGGATCCGTTCGCTTCGCTCAATCCGCGCCGCAGGATCGGCCACATCATCGCCGACGGTCCGATCGCGGCCGGCCTTGATCCCAAGGTCGCGTTCGACCGGGCCCGCGATCTCCTCAAGATGGTGGGCCTGGATGCCGGCGCGCTCGAGCGCTATCCGCATGAATTCTCCGGCGGCCAGCGCCAGCGCATCGGCATTGCGCGCGCGCTCGCACTCGAACCCGAGATCATCGTCGCGGACGAGGCCGTCTCCGCGCTCGACGTCTCCGTCCAGGCGCAAGTCTTGCGGCTGCTCGAAGACCTCAAGACACGCCTCGGTCTCTCGATGCTGTTCATCACCCACGATCTACGCGTCGCCGCCCAGATATGCGACCGCATCGCGGTGATGCAGCGCGGCGCCATCGTCGAGCTGAAGCCGACCGCGCAGCTGTTCGCCGCGCCGGAGCATGCCTATACGCGCGAGCTGCTGGCGGCGGTGCCGGGACGGAAAGAGCGCGCGCCGGCGGCGTGACGATCGATCGTATCGAGTTGCCGAATTCCGGGATGGTTCCAAAAACTTGCACGCGGCCCGAGGTGAAACAAATTCGGTCCAGAAGAATTTTCTTGACGAAAATATCCTTGCCGATGAGCGCAAGGAGCAAGTCGACACCAGCATTCGCTCGCGCGGCTCCCGAAGCCCCGCAACGGATGTGAGCTGGTGAGCGGTATCTCAACCCGGCGCATCAAAGGCACGGGAGACGTTGGGATTCCGGAGTGCGCTCACGCGCTTTTTACTCCTTCGTGATCGGCGACACCGCTTCAAAGCCGAAGACGGCGTCATAGATGACGATGAAATGATAAGCGTCATCTGATGACGGGATTTGCCAACTGATATCGGAGCCAACATGGGCGAAGTCATTCGATTTGTCTCCAAGTCCGAGCGCGAGCGAGCACGTCTCATCCAGGAGGCGCGCGCCATCTACGACAGTATCTTCCCGCCGACCGACCCGGCCAGCGAAGGCCAGGATAAGGCCGCGATGGGTCGTACATATATCGGCCGCGACGGGGGTAACCTGTCGTGATCAAGATCATCGCCGTGCTTTGCAGCCTTGCCTCCCCGACCAATTGTCACGAGCAGGTCGTCACCACCTCGGATTTCGCCGAGGTCTCGGTGCAGTCCTGCCTGATGGGCGCACCGCAGCTCGCCGACTGGATGAACCAGCATCCAGCGGAGCGACTGGCTGCGTGGCGCTGCGTGATCGGTCGACAGGCCGGCCGGGGCATCTAGCCTCTGACGGCCGCGTTCGATCGGCCCGCCACGCCCAGCCATGACGGTCTCGACTGAAGGGAGCTCTTGAGCCAGGGCCACGGCTCGACCAAAGCAGTGACGACACTCCATTGCCGGGGTAACCTCTCGTTGCGGCCATTGGCAGCAAGGGGGAAGCCGGATGGAAGTCGCGAGCCTCGTTCTTCCCGTATTCGCGATCATCGTCACCGGCTGGCTGGCCGGCGAGCTCGGCTATCTCTCCCGCTCGCTCGCCGACGCGCTGGTGCATTTCGCCTACAACGTGGCAATGCCTGCGCTATTGATCGTCACCATCGCGCAGGAGCCCGCCGGCAATCTGCTGGAATGGCGTTTCCTGCTCGCGTTCGGCGGCGGCTCCCTCGTCTGCTTTGCGCTGGTCTTCCTGGTGGTCCGCGCCGGCGGAAAGCATGATCTCGCCAGCAGCACGATTCAAGGCATGGCGGCGGCGATGACCAATACCGGCTTCGTGGCGCTGCCGATCCTGCACGCGATCTACGGCCAGCCCGCCGTCCTGCCTGCTGCGGTAGCGACGGTATTCGTCGCGGCCGTGATGTTTCCGATCACGGTCATCCTGCTGGAAAGGGACGCGCGCGGATCGTCCGCGCAGCCCGCCGGCCTCGCGAAGCAGATCCTGCTCAATCCGATGGTGCTGTCGACGCTTAGCGGTCTCGTCTGGGCGATCACGGGCCTGCCGATTCCGGCGCCGGTCGCGGCCTATCTCAACATGATCGCCGCCGCGCTCACGCCCTGCGCACTGTTCGCCATCGGGCTCGGCCTGTCGGTCGAGGGCCTGCGCTCCAACCTGAAGGCAACGTTCGCGCTCGCGCTCGTGAAGCTCGTGATCATGCCGCTGATCGTCTACGGACTTTGTGTGGTCACCGGCCTCAACGCGCTCTACACCGTCGCCGCCGTGATATGCGCCGCCGTGCCTACGGCGAAGACGGTGTACGTGCTGGCGCACGAGCACAAGGTCGAGGAGAAACTGGTCGCGGCCACGGTCTCGGTCACGACGATGCTGTCGGTAGCGACATTGCTGGTCGCGCTATACCTTCTCTCGGGTCTGGCGACCGGCACGCGCTAACCCGCACGGCCGCACTTATCTCGTGGTGTTGCTCCAGGTGGGCGCCGAGTTGGTCACGCCGACCGAGGGCCAATTGTAAGATCCGACCGACGGTGCCGTGACCGTTCCGACCGTCTGGCCGGACGAGCCGTAGGACGCCCGCGGCTGCGCTGCCGGCGCTCCGGCGCCGCCATAGGTCGGGGCCACCACGCCCGTGCTGTAGTGTCGGCTCGACCGCGCCTTCTTCGCTTCGGCCGCAAAGGGCGCGGCCAGCAGCCCGGTCGTGATGAGCGTGGCAATGGCGAGTTTGATGCTTGTCATGGCTGATCCCTCGATCGCTGGGGCCCTTGTGGCATGTGTTCATTGATCGCACGATGTCCATAGGCACAAGTTCATAACTCCGTGTGCTGGCGAAGGTGGCGAAGCAATGCGTTCGTCACCTCCGCTTCGGACGGATCATCCCCGCCTTCGGATGGACCCGAATCAGCGCTAGTGCATTGCCCTCAGCGACTTCGCGTATTGAGGCGACATGACCGGGCCCGAACTGAAGCAACTCCGCGCCGACCTCTCCGACGCCCTCGAACGGAAGCTCACCGCGGCCGACATGGCAAAGCTCTGCGGATTGCCGGAGAAAGGCGGCGGCGACACCATCCGGCGCTGGGAGGTGAGCGGCCCGACGCCGGCGGTGACCAAGGTGCTGCGCGTGCTTGCGATGGCGAGCGAGCGCTATCCCATCCTGGAGAAGTTCGATATCTTCGATCGACATGACGTGCGCGAGGAGGACCGCCCCGCAAAGCGCGCGGCGTTCCGCGAGCAGATGCGCGATGAGGCGCGACGGCGTCTTGGTTAACGAAGGACGCGCAGAGGTTACCGAAGCCCTGCGAAGTTAAGCCTTCCTTCACCACTTCTTAAGCCGGCATTAAGCACGAAAATCATTTGCAGCCCAATAAGTTAGGTTGGGTCTCGTTGTGCCATGCATGTGACAGCATTTTCGTCAAAAGGAAGCTATCTGCAAAACCAACGCGGCGCGGAAAGCGCGCCTGCCGGGGACCTTAAGTGTCGGAGTTCAAGACGATGAAGAAGATTCTGTTTGCGACCGTTGCGCTGCTCGTGGCGAGCGCTGCTGCACCGGCCGTCGGTGCCGATCTCGGCAACCGCAACTATTACAAGTCGCCCGCGCCGGCCTATGCCGCGCCGATCTACAACTGGACCGGCTTCTATATCGGCGGCCATGTCGGTGGCGCGTTCTCCAGCGACAACAATTTCAACGGCCTTTCCACCGGCAACAACGGCAACGGCCGTTTCCTCGGCGGCGTGCAGGTCGGTGGGGACTGGCAGTTCCACCCGAACTTCGTGGTCGGCGTCGAGGGCCAGTATTCCTGGCTCTCCGGCAGCGTCGGCGCCGTGTTTCCGGGCGGCATCGCCTACACCAACGACCAGCGTGGCCTCGGCTCGATCACCGGCCGCGTCGGCTACACCTGGGGCCCCGGCCTCGTCTATGTGAAGGGCGGCTACGCCTATTCGGACAACAACGAGAAGGTGACCGTCGGCGGCGTGCCGACCGCGTTCGTCATCACCGGCGATCACCGCAACGGCTACACGGTCGGCGCCGGCCTCGAATACATGTTCGCCCCGAACTGGTCGGCCAAGGCCGAGTACCAGTACTACAATTTCGGCGAGGCGAGCTTCACCGGCGGTCCGCTCGCGGGCACCGGCAGCTTCACCACTGACGACCACACCATCAAGGCGGGCGTCAACTACCGCTTCAACTGGGCAAGCCCGGCCGTCGCGCGCTACTGATCGGTTACCACAACCTTACCATGACGGGGGGCCGGCGATTTCGCCGGCCCTTCTTTTTTCGCCCTGCGGAACACATGCAACCGTTTGCGGAGATTGCGAATTTTTAACCCGCCGTGCGGATACTGCCGGCCGCAAACAGAAGCAAGAACGTTGGGGGAATTTCGATGGCGATCCGTTTCAGCCTTGGCGGCTCACTTGGCGGCCCACTTGGCCGAATGCGGCCGCGTTTCAAAATGCCGACCTGGGGCGTACGCGGCAGCCTGTTCGCCGCCTTCGCAGTGATCGCCGGCATGGGCCTCGTGATCGCGGCCGGCGCCGGCCTGGCGCTGCAGAATCTCGGCGGACGCATGACCGAACTGAGCGGGCGGGACATTCCGCGCCTTGCTGCCAGCCTGCAATTGTCGGCATTGAGCGCGAGCCTTGCGGCACAGGGACCTGCCCTGCTCGCGGCACAAAGCGAGGAAGCGCTGAACGAGCGCACCAAGAAGCTCAAGGAGCTGCAGGAGCAAACACAGCAGAAGCTCAACGAGATCATCCAGCTCGGCGGCGACAAGGCCGTCGTCTCCGGACTCAGCGAGACGATGAAGAGCATCAACGAGGCGGCGCAGAGCCTCGCCAAGGCCGCCCGCGAGCGGCTCGATATCGCCGCCCTCCATGACAAGCAATATGACGCGCTGCGCAGCGCGCAGGGCGCCTTCGTCGGCGCGGCCAGCCCGGCGATGCTCGACGCGCAGACCCGGGTCAACGCCATTCTCGGCTCGGCCGACTTGTCTGCCGCGGACGCCAGCGACGCCGCGCAGACCGTCGGCCAGCTCGGCAACGTCGTCGCCAGCGGCAATCTCGCAGCCGCCAACATGAGTGCGGCACTGTCGGCGAACACCAGCGACAAGCTCGACGACATCCAGAAGGAATTCAAGACGGCGCAGGGACGCCTGCGGTCCAACCTCGATCTGTTGCCGGACAATCAGGGCAACAAGATGCTGCGCGAAACGGCGGAGAAGCTGCTGGCGCTCGGCACCGGCAAGACCGGCGTCTTCAACCTGCGTGAGAAGGAGCTCGACTCCGTCGACTACGGCCAGACCATCCTCGACGAGACCCGCAAGCTCAATGTCGGCCTCGGCATCAGCGTGCAGCAGCTCGTCGACGGCGTGCAGAAAGAGACCAACGCCTCGACCTCGCAGGCGCAGCAGGAGACCTCGCTCGCGACGACCGTGATGCTGGCGCTTGGGGCCTTGATGCTGGTCGGCTCGGCGCTGTTCGTCTGGCTCTATGTCGGCCGCAACATCCTGCGCCGCATCCGCGAGCTTCAGCGCGCCATGCAGCTGCTGTCGGCCGGCGACCTCGACACCGAGATCGTCCGCTCCCGGCAGAACGACGAGATCGGCGTGATGAAGGAAACGCTGACCGTGTTCCGCGACAGCATGATCGAAGCCCGGGCGCTCGCCGGCGAGCAGGACAAGGACCGGATCGCCAAGGCCGAGCGGGCCGCGCGCATGGAAGCCAAGATCGCCGAATTCGAAAGCACGGTGCGCTCCGCGCTCGACAATCTGGCGCAGTCGGCCAATTCGATGCAATCGACCGCGCAGAGCATGTCGACCACCGCCGACCAGTCCAACGCGCTGGTCAACGCGGTCGCCTCCGCCGCCGAGGAGACCTCGGTCAACGTGCAGACCGTGTCGTCAGGCACCGAGCAGCTGTCGTCCTCGATCGAGGAGATCAGCAAGCAGGTCGTGACCTCCGCCGCGATCGCCAAGAAGGCGGTCGACGAGGCCGGCGCCACCGACACCACGGTGCAGAGCCTCGCCGACAGCGCGAGCCGCATCAGCGTCGTGGTCGACCTGATCCAGACCATCGCCTCGCAGACCAATCTGCTCGCGCTCAACGCCACCATCGAGGCGGCGCGTGCGGGCGAGGCCGGCCGCGGCTTTGCGGTGGTTGCCTCCGAGGTGAAGAGCCTCGCGAGCCAGACCGCCAAGGCCACGGAGGAAATCCGCACCCAGATCGCCAGCATGCAGGAGATCACGACCTCGGCGGTCGGCGCCATCCAGGGCATCGGCCGGATCATCGGCGAGATCGACAACGTGACCACGACGATCGCAGCCGCGGTCGAGGAGCAGGGCGCCGCCACCCGCGAGATCGCGCGCAACATCCAGCATGCGGCCGGCGGCACCAGCGAGGTCTCCAGCAACATCGTCGGCGTCTCCACGGCTTCCGCCGAAGCCGGCGCCGCGGCAAACGAAGTGCTGGGCGCCTCCGACGCGCTCCGCCGCGAAGCCGACATGCTGCGCGGAGAGATCGACGCGTTCCTCAACAACATGCGGGCGGCGTAACAGCGCCGGCCCGTAGCCCGGACGGCGCTTCGTCCGGGCTACGGAAAAACACGCCCGGTATGACCGCCATGCGGAGACCACGGGCCAGCCTTTTTCGGCTGGCGCCCCGCGCGCGCTGGGTTTAAGCCGGTAGCATGAACGCGAAAACCGACACCGCACAGTCCTCAGCCGAAGCCCTGCGCTACCCCTGGGAGCAGCACCCTGGCCACGACGAGATCGTCGAGGTCAGGCCCGGCGTGCTGTGGGCGCGGCTGAAATTGCCGTTCCGCCTCAACCACGTGAACATCTACCTGCTCGCCGACGGCGACGGCTATGCGATGGTGGATACCGGCTTCGGCAACGAGGAGACGATCGAGGCCTGGACCAAGCTGTTCGACGGGCCGCTGAAGGGCGTCGACATCACGCGCCTGATCGTCACCCACTCCCACCCCGACCATGTCGGGCTCGCAGGCTGGGTCGTCGAGCGGTTCAACTGCCCGCTGGTGATGTCGCAGGTCGAATATCTGCAATCGGTCTATCACCAGAACCGCGGCACCGCGGAGCGGCAGGAGGCGCAGCGGCTGTTCTTCCGTCGCCATGGCATGGACGAGTCGCTCACCGAAAAGCTGCTCGGCCGCGGCCAGGATTATCTCAAGCGCGTCTCGGTGCTGCCGCCCTCCTACCGCCGCATCTCCCATGGCGACGACGTCGTGATCGGCACGCGCCGCTTCAAGGTGATCACCGGCGGCGGCCACGCGCTCGACCAGGTGATGCTGTATTGCGCCGACGACAAGCTGTTCCTCTCCGCCGACCAGGTGCTGAGCAAGATCTCGCCCAATGTCAGCGTCTGGGCGGTCGAGCCCGACCAGAACTCGCTCGGCGAATATCTGGCCTCGCTCGCCAGCCTCACCACGACGCTGCCCTATGACGTCCTGGTGCTGCCCGGCCATGGCGTGCCGTTCTACGGGCTGAAGACCCGGATCAAGCAGCTCGCCGACCACCATGAAGAGCGCTGCCGCCTGATCGCGGAAGCCTGCCGCGAGGTGCCGCAGACCTCGCGCGCCTTGGTGCCCGTCGTGTTCAACAAGCATGTGCTCGACGAACACCAGATGGGCTTTGCCGCCGGCGAGCTCGTCGCCCACGTCAACTACATGATCGTCGAGGGCCGGCTGACGGCGGAGACGAAGGACGGCGTGCTGCAGTTCAGGACGACGTGAGTCGCTTCGTCATGCCCGGGCTTGTGGCGGCATGTCACTTCATATTCGCGATCGCGTGCAGCGCGGCGATGTAGCCGAACGGACCCAGGCCGCAGATCACCCCGCTCGCCACGAACGAGATCTTGGAGTGGCGGTGATATTCGTCGCGGGCGAGGATGTTGGAGATGTGGACTTCCAGCACCGGCCCTTCGAACGTCTTGATCGCGTCCATGATCGCGACCGAGGTGAAGGAAAAGCCGGCCGGATTGATGATGATTGCATCGGCGTCCTGCCGCGCCGACTGGATCAGGTCGACCAGCACGCCTTCATGGTTGGATTGGTGGAAGGCGAGCTTGAGCCCGAGGGTTGCGGCAGCCGCCTCGCAGCTCGCGTTGACCTCTGCGAGCGTCGTGGTGCCGTAGATGTGCGGCTCGCGGATGCCGAGCATATTGAGGTTGGGACCGTTCAGAACCATGACACGCTTCATCGGGGCGTCCTTTCGCATGCGCTTGCCGGGCGCCGATCCGCGCCTCGCCAAGGCAAAGGCTACGACATCGGCGCGACCGGCTCAGCAATCATGAGACGGCGCGCGCCCCATGGACAAAATGTCCAAGCCAGCGACAACGGTCCCGGGCTTTCCCGGGAGCCTCGGCCCGCGCGGGCGGACCAGCGTTAGGCGTTTGATCCACATCAACTATCGCCGGCGATACGCCGCTATCAATGGACCCGCGCGCCTCGTCACAAATGTGTGCGGGCGCATGGACATTGGAGCTGGAAAAGCTCTAAAAATGAGCGGCCGCCTTGGCCGGGTTCCGTTGCAGGTTTTGCCGATGGATTACAACCAGTTCTTCGATTCCGCCCTCGATCGTCTCCATTCCGAGCGGCGCTACCGCGTGTTCGCCGACCTGGAGCGCACGGCCGGCCGATTCCCGCACGCGGTCTGGCACTCGCCCAAGGGCAAGCGCGACGTCGTGATCTGGTGCTCCAACGATTATCTCGGCATGGGCCAGCACCCGAAAGTGGTCGGCGCCATGGTCGAGACCGCGACGCGCGTCGGCACCGGTGCCGGCGGCACCCGCAACATCGCCGGCACGCATCATCCGCTGGTCCAGCTCGAGGCCGAGCTCGCCGATCTCCACGGCAAGGAAGCCGCGCTGCTGTTCACCTCGGGCTATGTCTCGAACCAGACCGGCATCCCGACCATCGCAAAACTCATTCCGAACTGCCTGATCCTGTCGGACGAGCTCAACCACAATTCGATGATCGAGGGCATCCGCCAGTCCGGCTGCGAGCGGGTCGTGTTCCGCCACAACGATCTTGCGCATCTCGAGGAGCTGTTGAAAGCAGCCGGCCCGAACCGGCCGAAGCTGATCGTCTGCGAGAGCCTCTATTCCATGGACGGCGACGTCGCCCCGCTCGCCAAGATCTGCGATCTCGCCGAGAAGTACGACGCGATGACCTATGTCGACGAAGTCCACGCGGTCGGCATGTACGGCCCGCGCGGCGGCGGCATCGCCGAGCGTGACGGCGTCATGCATCGCATCGACATCCTCGAAGGCACGCTGGCGAAAGCGTTCGGCTGCCTCGGCGGCTACATCGCCGCCAACGGCCAGATCATCGATGCCGTGCGCTCCTATGCGCCGGGCTTCATCTTCACCACCGCGCTGCCGCCGGCGATCTGCTCGGCCGCGACTGCCGCGATCAAGCATCTGAAAACCTCGAACTGGGAGCGCGAGCGCCACCAGGACCGTGCCGCCCGCGTCAAGGCGATCCTCAACGCCGCCGGCCTGCCGGTGATGTCGAGCGACACCCACATCGTGCCGCTGTTCGTCGGCGATCCCGAGAGGTGCAAGCAGGCGTCCGACCTGCTGCTCGAGGAGCACGGCATCTACATCCAGCCGATCAACTATCCGACGGTCGCCAAGGGCAGCGAGCGGCTGCGCATCACGCCCTCGCCCTATCACGACGACGGCCTGATCGATCAGCTCGCCGAAGCCCTGCTGCAGGTGTGGGACCGTCTCGGCCTGCCACTGCGCGAGAAGTCGCTGGCGGCGGAATAGGCGTTTCGCCTCTCCCACCTCCCACCCTTCCCGGAGCTACCCCCCTCCCCAACCCTCCCCCACAAGGGGGGAGGGAGCGAGACAGGTGTGCCCGCCTCACGTCATCCAGCCCAATAACTCGAGCGCCAGTCGCATCTTTGTCGCGAGGAGCAAGGCTCTCTCCGTTCCCTCCCCCCTTGTGGGGGAGGGTCAGGGAGGGGGGTGCCACACGGGGGATTCTCTCGGAAAACCCCAAGCTGCGCACCTTAACGACAACCCCAGTTCCCGCCCTTCCGAGCATTTCGCTGTCGCCTCCCCCCGCCCAACGCGCTAGATTTGCAGCGAAAATGAGCTCGGGCGCGGCCAGCGCCCTGGGAGAAGCGCGCTCGCCATGCTGCACGATTGGGGCGTGATCGCCGCCGCCTTCGGCTATATCGGCTTCCTGTTCCTGGTGGCGAGCCATGGCGACCGCCGCTCGCCGGCCGGGCGTGGCCGTGCCTCCGGGCTGATCTATCCGCTCTCGCTGGCGATCTACTGCACCTCCTGGACCTTCTTCGGCTCGGTCGGCTTCGCCACCCGCGCCTCGACCGACTTCCTCGCCATCTATGTCGGCCCGATCCTGATGATCGGGTTAGGGGCCGGCGTGTTGCGCCGCGTGATCCAGCTGGCGAAAGCCCACAACATCACCTCGATCGCCGACTTCATCGGGGCGCGCTACGGCAAGAGCCAGGCGGTGGCGGCGACCGTGGCGCTGATCGCGATCATCGGCTCGGTGCCCTACATCGCGCTCCAGCTCAAGGCGGTCGCCTCCTCGCTCGAAACGATCCTGAGCGAAGACCAGGCCTTCTCCCACATCCCGATCGTCGGCGACGTCGCGCTGATGGTGACGCTGGCAATGGCGGCCTTCGCGGTGCTGTTCGGCACGCGTCAGACCGACGCGACCGAGCATCAGCACGGCCTGATGCTGGCGGTCGCGACCGAATCCATCATCAAGCTGATCGCCTTCCTCGCCGCCGGCATCTTCGTCACCTTCTGGATGTTCTCGCCGCACGAACTGATCGAGCGCGCCATGAAGACGCCGGAGGCGGTGCGCGCCATCAACTATTCGCCGTCGATCGGCAACTTCCTCACCATGACGCTGCTGTCGCTCTGCGCGATCATGCTGCTGCCGCGCCAGTTCCACGTCAGCGTGGTCGAGAACTCCTCGGATGCCGAGGTCGGCCGCGCGCGCTGGCTGTTCCCGCTCTATCTCGTCGCCATCAATCTGTTCGTGATCCCGATCGCGCTCGCCGGCCTCGTCACCTTCCCGTTCGGCGCGGCCGACCCTGACATGTACGTGCTGGCGCTGCCGATGGAGGGCGGTGCGGGGCTTCTCAGCGTCGCCATTTTCGTCGGCGGCCTGTCGGCGGCGACCGCGATGGTGATCGTCGAATGCGTCGCACTCTCCATCATGGTCTCGAACGACCTCGTGGTGCCGCTGGTGCTGCAACGACGGCCGGAAGGACGCGCCGGCGGCGCGGATTTCAGCGACTTCCTGCTCCGCTCGCGCCGGCTCGCGATCTTCGCCATCATGGTGATGGCCTATTTCTACTATCGCGCGCTCGGCAATACCCAGCTCGTGGCGATCGGCCTGCTCTCCTTTGCCGCCATCGCGCAGCTTGCGCCGAGCTTCTTCGGCGGGCTGCTGTGGCGGCGCGCGACCGCGCGCGGCGCCATCGGCGGCATGCTGGTCGGCTTCGCGGTGTGGCTCTACACGCTGTTCATTCCGAGTTTCATGGATTCCTCGACATCGGGCATCCTGCTGCTTCAGCACGGTCCGTTCGGCATCGAGGCGTTGCGGCCGCAGGCGCTGTTCGGCGCCGATCTGCCTCCCCTGATGCACGGCGTGATCTGGTCGCTGTCGCTCAACATCCTGACCTATGTGCTGCTGTCGCTGGCGCGAAGGCCCTCGTCCATCGAGCTGCTGCAGGCCGATCTGTTCGTGCCCAATACGCTTGCGCCGATCTCGCCTAGTTTCCGCCGCTGGCGCACCACCGTCACCGTGCAGGACATCCAGACCACGGTGGCGCAATATCTCGGACCCGACCGCGCCCGGCATTCCTTCGAGGCATTCTCCGCACGGCGCAACGTTCGCCTGGAGGCTGGAGCGCCCGCCGATTTCGAGCTGTTGCAGCACGCCGAGCACCTGATCGCCTCCTCGATCGGCGCGGCCTCCTCGCGCCTCGTGATGTCACTGCTGCTGCGCAAGCGCACGGTCTCGGCCAAAGCCGCACTCAAGCTGCTCGACGACTCGCACGCAGCCCTGCATTTCAACCGCGAGATCCTGCAGACCGCGCTCAACCACGTGCGTCAGGGCATCGCCGTGTTCGATGCCGATCTGCAGCTGATCTGCTCCAACCGGCAGTTCGGCGATCTCCTCAACGTCCCCCCGCATATCGTCCAGTTCGGCGAGCCGCTGCGCGAGATCCTGGAATTCATCGGCGTGAGCGATCCGGACGACCCGGTCGAGCGCGAGGCCATGCTGGAGCGGCGCCTTGCCGCCTACACCACCGACAGCGAGCCATATCTCGAACGTCTGCCGGAACGCCACATGGTGATCGAGGTGCTTACCAACCGCATGCCCGGCGGCGGCTTCGTCATCACCTTCACCGATGTCACACCCACCTTCGAGGCGGCGGAAGCACTGGAGCGCGCCAACGCGACACTGGAAAAGCGCGTGCGCGACCGCACCGAGGAGCTGACGCGGCTGAATTCCGAGCTGGCGCTGGCCAAGAGCGCCGCGGAAGACGCCAGCATCTCCAAGACACGCTTCCTCGCCGCCGCCAGCCACGACATCCTCCAGCCGCTGAACGCGGCGCGGCTCTATGTCACGAGCCTGGTCGAGCGCCAGCACAGCGGCGAGGAGACGCGGCTGGTCGAGAACATCGACGAATCCCTGCAGGCGATCGAAGAGATCCTCGGCGCGCTGCTGGACATCTCGCGACTGGACGCCGGCGCGATGACGACCTCGATCTCGAGCTTCAAGATGGCCGATCTGATGCGCTCGCTGGAGATCGAGTTCGCGCCGATCGCGCGCGCCAAGAACCTGGAGCTCACCTTCGTGCCGTGCTCGCTGCCGGTCGAATCGGACCGGCTCCTGCTGCGGCGCCTGCTGCAGAACCTGATCTCGAATGCGATCAAATACACCCCGCGCGGCCGCGTGCTGGTCGGCTGTCGCCGACAAGGCCCTTCGCTCAAGATCTGCGTCTACGACACCGGGGTCGGCATTCCGCCGGTCAAGCGCGGCGAGATCTTCAAGGAATTCCACCGCCTCGAGCAGGGCGCGCGGATCGCGCGCGGGCTGGGGCTCGGCCTGTCGATCGTCGAACGGCTGGCGCGGGTGCTCAAGCACGGCATCGCCATCGACGGCAACAGAAGCGGCGGCTCGGTCTTCTCCGTGACCGTGCCGACGGCGAAAGCGATCACCCACACCGCCGCGGTGACCAGCGCGACGCCGCTGGCGCGGACGCCAATCTCGGGTGCCCTGATCGTCTGTATCGAGAATGACGCGGCGATCCTCGACGGCATGCGCACGCTGCTGAAGGCCTGGGACGCCGAGGTGATCGCGGTCGCCGATCCCGAAGGCGCGATCGCCGCCATCGAGACGGCGGGACGGCGCGTCACCGGCCTCCTGGTCGACTATCATCTCGACCGCGGCAACGGCATCGCCGCCATCCGCGACATCCGCCGTCGCTTCGGCGACGCCATTCCCGCGATCCTGATCACCGCCGACCGCAGCCCCGCCGTGCAGGTCGCTGCGCGCGACGAGAAGGTCGCAGTGCTCAACAAGCCGGTCAAGCCGGCCTCGCTCCGCGCGCTCCTCGGCCAGTGGCGCACGCAGCAGATGGTGGCGGCGGAGTGAGACGCACTGCCAGCGCCCGCGCTCATGAAGAGCGCCTCCAGGGACAACGGCTTGGCCATTGAGCCGGGTACGGTGACGGAAGGGTGCACCGCGACCTCCACATCGTCATTGCGAGCGCAAGCGAAGCAATCCAGAATCCTCCCGTGGAAAGATTCTGGATTGCTTCGTCGCTTCGCTCCTCGCAATGACGGAGCAAGGTGAAATGTTGTCGTCCTCAAATCGGCATCTCGTTTCGCAGACACGCCTTCGCCTTCTCGCGGCGCGTTTCGCCCGAGGTTTGCGCTTCTCGTCACGCCCTCCTGGAGAAAAGGGCGCAGGGAAGGCCGGGTGCCGGCTGGCACCCGCGGTCCGCTGCGCGAAATGCACACGCAGGAAGAACCGCACAGCAGCATACAGGTGACGCCGAACACACGGCCTTCCCTGCGCGATGGTCGGACGGCTTATGCCGTGCTCTCCCGGGAGCCGAACTTTCCCTCTGGCCTCCCTCGCCTCACGGAATTCGCCGGCATGGCGCCGGTTGGCGCCATGTCGCCTCCGTAAGACTTGACCGTAGCAACGACGGCCAGGACCACACGGTTTTGCCGTACGCACACAGCGCCGTTCGTACAACGCGGCTTGCGAGAAGCTCACGGGGATCGGCTCAATCCATCACCCCGCCCCGCGTCTCACATCCGCGACGGCGCCAATGCGTCCACCGCAGCCCGATCCGCGGCTCGTGACGACGTACGACCGCCCCTTTTCGCCGGATCAGGGTGAGCAATACCTACGACAAAGCCGAATTTCTGTAAATACGAATATTTTCGATCAAGCCGATTGACCCAGCCGTTGCTGTTTTGCCTGACGATCACCCAAGCCCTTGGGGTGACCCGGGCACGTCGCCCGCAAAATCATGCCTTGAAGAACGCACTTGATGTCCGCTGATCTCTTCCAGCAGCGCAAAACGCGGATATTGTCCAACTTCATAACCGGAAGTGCGGCTTGCCGGAATCATGAGTATTATCCTCGTAGTATCACCGCCGATCGTCGGCATAACCAAGGTCTCGCAATGAGCCGAACGGTACATGCTCCCACTGGACTCTTTGACAGCCGGCACTACGGCTTTGCGCAGGTAGCAATCGTCCCAACGCGCCTCGGCGACGCCGTCCATGTGTCTGGCCAAGTGGCTTGGGACGCAGATCGAAACGTCGTTGGTGCCGGTGATATTCGGCTCCAACTCGAGAAAAGTCTGGAGAATCTTGCGGCCGCCCTGGCGTCCGTCGGTGCAAAACTATGCGACGTCGGTGCACTTCGGCTCTATATCAGGCAAAGTCATATGCATGAGAGCAGCGCCATCACCGGAGCTCTCAAGGCGGCCTTCGGCGAGAATCCGCCTTGCGCAACTTGGATCGGGGTGTCGAGCCTCGCGAATGAGGCGTTCCTCATCGAGGTCGAGCCTTCGGTCGTTTTTATTGACCGAGAGTGACTTGATAGCCAGCGGCAGCCTCGGGCTGCGATAAGCAAACTCGGTGGTCAAGGCCCTCTGTCGCTCGGTCATTGAGCGGCATCGCTTGAACGTCCGCAATGGGTCAAAACCGGCAATGTTCTGAACGAGCCGAATGACTTCGCTCTGCCTCAAGACCGGACATCCGCGAGTTAGCGAGGAAGCGCCTCAGCCCGTCGGTAAGCCCTGCCTGTCCTAGTGGCAACCATCGCGTCTTGCGTCCGGCTCTCGATGCCGGGCTTTTGCAGGATCGCGCAGATGTGCGCCTTGCGATGGCGGCGGAATGATTGCCGGCCGAGGTCCGCTTCAGGGCGCAAGCCGTGTGAAGACGTAGTCGCGGCTGCCCGCGCGGGCTTCGTGACAGCCCCAGCAGGTGCGGTGCTGGGCCTCGTCGACCGGCTTGCCGTTGATGAAACGGCCAAAACCCCAGCCGCCCGTCGCGGCGTATTTTTTGGAATCCTTGACCATCACCTGGACCGTGGTGGCGGCGCCGGGGATGGTCGCGGACGCAAACTCAGGTGACTGTTTGCGTTTCCAGGCGCGCTTGACCAGAATGGTGCCGTCGGGGAACGGCAGCTTGCCGGCCTGATACGCGTCGATTGCGATCCGGTTGCCGACGACAGCGCGGAGCTCGTCGAGCGGCGCGGCCTCTTCGGCCGGCGCGATCAGCTCCCACTGCTTGTAGTCCGGCGGAATCGTGACGCCGAAGATCGGCGAGGCGTCGGCCGTGCCGCGTGCCGCCGGCCCCTCCGCCGAAGCGATCGTGACGAGATACGGCACGCAGGTCAGGAGCATGACGAGCAGGACCACGGCGAGCACGATCATCGTGGCGTAGGGAGATTTGTTCTTTTCAGGTTCGGCTGGCGTCATGACCATTCATCAAGCTGGGTTCAATGGGCGATCCTCGGTCCGGCCCATGGCTGGACCGAGGTGTCGTAGATGCTCAGGCGCCGTCGGCGTCGATGACGGCCTTGGCGAAGGCTTGCGGTGCTTCTTGCGGCAAATTGTGGCCGATGCCGCCGGTGATCAGGCGAAACTCGTATCGACCCGAGAACTTCCTGGCATAGGCGCTCGGGTCGGGATGCGGCGCGCCGTTGGCGTCGCCCTCCATCGTGATCGTCGGCACGTCGATGACGGGAGCCGCCGCCAGCTTCTTTTCGAGATGCTCGTATTTCGCTTCGCCCTGGGCGAGCCCGAGCCGCCAGCGGTAGTTATGGATCGTGATCGCGACATGATCCTTGTTGTCCAGCGCCGCCGCACTTCGATTGAAGGTGGCGTCGTCGAACTTCCATTGCGGTGAGGCGAGCTTCCAGATCAGCTTGGCGAAATCATGCGTGTACTTCTCGTATCCGGCACGGCCGCGCTCGGTGGCGAAATAGAACTGGTACCACCATTGCAGCTCGGCAGACGGCGGCAACGGCGCGTTGCCGGCGGCCTGGCTCGAGATCAGATAGCCGCTGACCGACACCAGCGCGCGGCAGCGCTCCGGCCACAGCGCGGCGATGATGTCGGCGGTGCGCGCGCCCCAATCGAAGCCGGCGACGACCGCCTTCTTGATATCGAGCTTGTCCATCAGCGCGATGACATCGGCCGCCATCGCGGCAGGCTCGCCGTTGCGCGGCGTCTCGCTGGAAAGGAAATGCGTCGTGCCGTAGCCGCGCAAGTGAGGGATGATCACGCGATAGCCGGCCTTGGCCAGGATCGGCGCGACGTCGACGAAGGCGTGAATGTCGTAGGGCCAGCCGTGCAGCAGGATCGCCACGGGACCGTTCGAAGGACCCGCCTCGGCATAGCCGACATTGAGGACGCCGGCATCGATCTGCTTCATCGTGCCGAAGGACGCAGTCGATGCGGACGATTTCGGCGCTTCGGTCTCGGCGCGCGCGAGGTCGATTACGCCAAGACCGACGGCGACGGTTCCGGCGGCGACGCCAAAGAACTGGCGGCGATGCTGGTCGATGATCTGCTTCATGGTGGAGCTACCTTTCTTGATGGTTGGTGATGGCGCGTCAGATCAGCGCGACCGTGACGTCGATGTTGCCGCGAACGGCCTTGGAATAGGGGCAGGTCCGATGCGCATCATCGATGATGCCGCGCGCGATCTCGGGGTCGAGGCCCGGCAGGCTGACATTGAGCCGCGCCCGCAGCGAATAGGCGCCCTCGTCGAGCACGAGATCGATTTCGGCATCGATCGCGCATTTCCTGGGAAGCTCGATCTTCCGCTGGCGCGCCGCGATCTCCATCGCGCCTTCGAAGCAGGCCGACCAGCCGGCGGCGAACAATTGCTCGGGATTGGTGCCTATGCCTGCGGCGCCCGGCGGCGACAGCTTGACGTCGAGGCGGCCGTCGGAGCTGCGCGATATGCCGTCGCCTCGGCCGCCGCTGGTGTGGGTCTTGGCCGTGTAGAGTGTTTTTGCCGCCTGCGTCATGAAGCTGTCCTTTCCGTTGCGCAACTGACTAGCAGTGGCTGGTGCAGGACACCCGTTGGGAGTTGTGAGAAGTTGTGAAGCCAGACCTCGCGCGCTTAACAAGGCCTGCATCCGCGGTCTGATGCCGATGCAGCGACGGCCTTGCCGGATCGCGATCATCTGGCTATCGGGGCCTGTCGAAGGGACCCGAGATTTGCCATGACAGAGCCGGCCGGCACCGCAACGGGAACTTTATCGTTCGGGCCATTCTCCGTGACGCCACATGAACGGCTCGTGATGCGCGACGGCGTCGCGTTGCCGCTCGGCGCGAAAGCGTTCGACACGCTGATGGCGCTGATGTCGCGGCCGAACCAGGTCATCGGCAAATGGGACCTGATGGCGCTGGTGTGGCCCGGCATCACCGTCGAGGAGGCCAATCTGCGCTTTCACGTCGCAGCGCTGCGCAAGGCGCTCGGCGACGGCAAGGACGGCGCCCGCTACATCACGACGCTGTCCGGCCGCGGCTATTGCTTCGTGGCGCCGATTTCGCAACTCGCAGCGCCGATTTCGCAAACAGGCATTGCGGCAACCCAGCGCCCCGCGCCGCGGCTGGAATTGCCGCCGGTGAAACTGCCGAACCGGTTACAGCGGATGGTCGGGCGCGACGATGAGATCGCCGCCGTCTCCGACAGGCTCATCGCCTCGCGCTTTGTGACGATCGCCGGCCCGGGCGGCGTCGGCAAGACGGCGGTCGCAGTGGCGATCGCTCACGACCTGCTCGAGACCTTCTCCGATGCCGCGCACTTTGTTGATCTCGCCGCGCTCAGCGATCCCGATCTCGTGATCACCTCGATCCTGCTGATGCTGGGCTTGCCGGCCGAGACCGACGATCCCCTGCCCGCGCTGCTCGCGCATGTCAGGGACAAGCGGATGCTGCTGGTTCTCGACAATTGCGAGCACGTCATCGCGACGGCCGCACCGCTGGCGGCGGACATCTTCCAGGCGGCGCCACATGTCCATATCCTCGCGACCAGCCGCGAGGCCCTGCGCGTCGAGGGCGAGCAGGTCTATCGATTGGCGCCGCTTGCCGTTCCGCCCGACGGCTCCGGACTGACGGTCGCCGCAGCGCAGACCTATCCGGCGCTGCAACTGTTCCTCGAACGTGCCACGGCCAGCGGCGCGCAGATCAGTCTCGACGACGCCAATGCCGCGATCATCGCGAGGATCTGCCGCAAGCTCGACGGCATGGCGCTGGCGATCGAACTCGCCGCCGGCCGGGTCGAAGCCTACGGCCTGGAGCAGACGGCCGCACTGCTCGACGAGCGCCTCAATCTGCTCTGGCAGGGCCAGCGAACGGCGCCGCCCCGGCAGAAGACATTGCAGGCCACGCTCGACTGGAGCTACGGACTGCTGTCGGATCTCGAACGCCTCGTGCTGCGCAGGCTTGCGGTCTTCGCCGGGCATTTCACCATCGACGCGGCGCTCGAGGTCGTGCCGGACGAGCGCGTCGACCAGGCCCGCCTGTTCGACGCCGTCGACAGTCTCGTGGCCAAATCGATGGTCGCGCCGCGCCCCATCGGCGCCATGATGCGCTACCGCCTGCTCGACACGACGCGCGCCTATCTGCTCGAGATCGAGCCCGACGGCGCGGCTCTCGCCGCGCGCCACGCGACTTACTACCGGCGATGGCTGGAACAGGCCGGCATGACATGGGCCGCCGTGCCGAGCGCGGACGAACGAGCTGCTCACTTCTCCGCACTTCACAATGTGCGCGCCGCGCTCGACTGGTGCTTCGGGGCGGGCGGTGATCTCGGCATCGGCATTGCGCTCACCGCCGCCGCGGCGCCGATCTTCCTGGCGATGTCCCTGTTGATCGAATGCCGGCGCTGGTCGGAACGGGCGCTGCTGGCGATGGACCCCTCCTCGCGCGGCAGCGCCGAGGAAATGCACATCCAGGCCGCCCTCGGACTGACCCTGATGTTCACCCGCGGCGGCAGCGAAGCGGCGCGCAGCGCCCTGAGCCGGAGCCTTGCGATCGCGCAGGCGCGCGGCGACGACATCAACCAGCTCCAGCTGCTCGGCCGGATGCATATCTTTCACGAGCGGATGGGAGAGTTCGACGCCGCGCTCGGCTATGCGCAGCAGAGCCTCGCGGTCGCGAGGTCGCTGGGCGATCCCGCCTCGATCGCCCTCGCCCATTCCCTCCTCGGCGTCTCCTTGCATCTGGCAGGCGAGCATCGCGACGCGCGCGAGATGCTGGAGGTCGCCTGGCGGGGACCGGGCACGGAGCGAATCAGCACCGTCCACGGCTTCGATCATCGCAACCGGGCCGGCATCACGCTGGCTCGCGAGCTCTGGTTGCAGGGCCGCCCCGCGGATGCGCTGCAGCTGGCGCGGCAGACGGTCACCGAGGCCGCGCAGATGGATCACCCGATCACGCTCTGCATTGCGCTGATCTGGACGGTCGCGATTGATCTGTGGAGCGGAGACCTCGACGGTGCGGACGCGAATATCGACCGCTTCATCGCGCATGCGACGTCGCGCTCGATGGGGCCTTATCTCGCCGTCGGCCGCGGCGTCAAAGGCGAGCTGGCGATCCGGCGCGGCGATGCGGCCGGTGGCGTCGAGACGATCAGGACTTGCCTGCGCGAGCTCCACGATGCCGGCTACGAGCTGCTGACCACGACGTTCAACATCGCGCTGGTTCAGGGATGGTTGGCGCTCGGCCAGACCGAGCAGAGCGCACAGCTGATCGACGACGCCATCCGCCTCGTCGCGCAGAGCGGCGATCACCTCTACATGCCCGAGCTGTTGCGCATGAAAGGCAAGGTCCTATCGTACCTGCCGGAACCGCAGGTCGAGGGCGCGGAGGCCTGCCTGGTGCAGTCGCTGGAGCTCAGCCGCGGCAAGGGCGCGAAAGCCTGGGAGCTGCGGGCCGCGATCGACCTCGCCCGGCTAATTGCCGAACGCGGCCGGCGTGACGAAGCAAAACGGTTGCTTCAATCGGTTCTGAAGGGCTTTGCTGAAGGTGCCGAAACGGAGGACATCAGGATCGGCAACGAACTGCTGCGGAGGTTATCAACCCCGCCATCCTGATGAGGTGCGAGGCATGGGACGCAACGCGCTCCATGGGGCGCCTCGGGATGACGGGTTTTGATAGCTTGGCGCTCACCCCGTCGGCGTGCCCTGCTTCCACTGGCCGCCGGCGATCTTGGCGGCCGCGATCACCGCCTGGGTGCGGCTCTCGACGCCGAGCTTTTGCAAGATCGCCGAGACATGAGCCTTGATGGTGGCCTCGGAGACCCCAAGTTCATAGGCGATCTGCTTGTTGAGCAGGCCCTCCGACAGCATCATCAGGACCCGGACCTGCTGCGGCGTCAGGGTCACCAGGCGGTCGCGCAGGCGCGTCATGTCGGGATCGGCCGCAGCCGACAAATCGGTATCGGCGGGAACCCAGACGTCGCCCTCCATCACCTTGAGGATGGCGTCGCGCAGGGTCTCGACGCCGAATCGCTTGGGAATGAAGCCGGAGGCGCCGAAATCGAGCGAACGGCGGATCGTGGCGCTGTCATCGGACGCCGAGACGATCACCACCGGGATCGCCGGATATTGCGCGCGCAGATAGATCAGGCCGGAAAAGCCTGAGATCCCGGGCATCGAGAGGTCGAGCAGGATCAGGTCGACATCCGAGGTCTGTTCCAGGAGCTTGGTCAGATCCTCGAACGATCCGGCCTCGTCGATCCTGGCCGAGGTCAGGACGCCGGCCACCGCCTGTCGCAGCGCGTCGCGGAAAAGAGGATGGTCATCGGCGATGACGAGATGGGTCGAGGGAGCGTTCATCGTTCTCTTGCTGTCGTTCGCGGGCCGGCGGACCAATCCCGGATATGTCAATTCTTCCCCGAGCGGCCGTGGCATGCAAGTGCACATTATCCCTTTGCTGCAAAGGGGTTAATCCGGAAGCCTACGTGGCGGCGCGCCGGTGCCCGATACCGGGCGTCAGCTACGCGTCAGTGCGCAAGGCCGAAAGTCGTATTGGGGCGGGTTTCACGCCGATGTTACCTTGCGGGCAAGACCTGGGTTGATCCGGCATGTCCGGACGTCTGGGGCGCGAGGAAACGCAATTCGGGGAGCGACTCAACATGTCGACAATGGCCGTATCTCAAGCAGGCGCGGGAGGGATGACGAAGGACGAACGGTTCGTCATTCTCGCCTCCTCGCTCGGTACCGTCTTCGAGTGGTACGATTTCTACCTCTACGGTTCGCTGGCCGGCATCATCGGCGCGCAGTTCTTCTCGGCCTATCCGCCGGCAACCCGCGACATCTTCGCGCTGCTGGCGTTCGCAGCCGGCTTCCTGGTGCGTCCGTTCGGCGCGATCGTGTTCGGCCGCATCGGCGACATCGTCGGCCGCAAATATACCTTCCTCGTCACCATCCTGATCATGGGTCTGTCGACCTTCATCGTCGGCCTGCTGCCGAACGCGGCCACCATCGGCATCGCGGCTCCGATCATCCTGATCGCGCTGCGCCTCGCCCAGGGCCTGGCGCTCGGCGGTGAGTATGGCGGCGCGGCGACCTACGTCGCGGAACATGCTCCGAACGGCAAGCGCGGCTACTACACCTCCTTCATTCAAACCACCGCGACGCTCGGCCTGTTCCTGTCGCTGCTGGTGATCCTGTTCACCCGTAGCGCCCTCGGCGAGACCGACTTCGCGGCGTGGGGCTGGCGCATCCCGTTCCTGGTCTCGGTGCTGCTGCTCGGCATCTCGGTCTGGATCCGGCTTCGCCTCAATGAATCCCCGATCTTCCAGAAGATGAAGGACGAGGGCAAGAGCTCGAAGGCGCCGCTGACCGAAGCCTTCGGCAACTGGCAGAACGGCAAGCTCGTGCTGCTCGCGCTGCTCGGCGGCGTGATGGGCCAGGGCGTCGTCTGGTACACCGGCCAGTTCTACGCGCTGTTCTTCCTGCAATCGATCCTGAAGGTCGACGGTTACACCGCCAACCTGCTGATCGCCTGGTCGCTGCTGCTCGGCACCGGCTTCTTCATCGTGTTCGGCATGCTGTCCGACAAGATCGGCCGCAAGCCGATCATCCTCGGCGGCTGCCTGATCGCGGCGCTGACCTTCTTCCCGATCTTCAAGATGATCACCACCAATGCCAACCCGGCACTGGAAAAGGCGATCGAATCGGTCAAGGTCGACGTGGTGGCGGATCCCGCGGGTTGCGGCGACCTGTTCAACCCGGTCGGCACCCGTGTCTTCACCGCACCTTGCGACACCGCACGCGCTTATCTGTCGCAGTCGTCGGTCAGGTACACGACCACGCCGGGCGCAGCCGGCTCGGGCGTGAAGGTGGTGGTCAACGGCAAGGACATCGCCTACGCCAACGCCAAGGACGGCAACCCGGCGGTGCTCGCCGCGGTGCAGGCGGCCGGTTATCCGAAGGGCGGCGACGCCGGAATCGTGAAGATGGCGCATCCGTTCGACATCTTCCGTCCGCAGGTGGCGGCGATCATCGGCCTGCTGTTCGTGCTCGTGGTCTACGTCACCATGGTGTACGGCCCGATCGCGGCGATGCTGGTCGAACTGTTCCCGACCCGCATCCGCTACACCTCGATGTCGCTGCCCTACCACATCGGCAACGGCTGGTTCGGCGGCCTGCTGCCGGCGACCGCCTTTGCCATCGTGGCCTCGACCGGCGACATCTATGCCGGCCTCTGGTATCCGATCATCTTCGCCTCGATTACCGTCGTGATCGGCTTCTTCTTCCTGCCCGAGACCAAGGACGTCGACATCAAGGCGACCTGATCGAAAGCAGCGATAAGCACAACGAACCGGCCGCGGAGCGATCCGCGGCCGGTTTTGTTTTGAGCGCTAAAATTGCTTTACTGATTGCTGCCGACGAATTGCAGCACCACCTCGCGCCGGTGCGGGCGCTTGCGGTGCTCGATCAAGTAGATCGCCTGCCAGGTGCCGAGGGCAAGCCGGCCGTTCAGGACCGGAACCTGAAGCGAGGCCCCGGTCAGCATCGTCTTGATATGTGCCGGCATGTCGTCGGGTCCTTCGGTGTCGTGGATCCACCCGGCATTCTCCGGCGCGAGCCGGGATAATGCCGTGGTGAGATCGACGAGCACGGACGGATCGGCATTCTCCTGGATCGTCAGCGAGGCCGAGGTATGGCGGATGAACAGCGTCAGCGCGCCGTCGCGCGCGTGAACCTCGGCGATGAATTTTGCAGCCTCGCTGGTCAGATCGGTGAAGCCGCGGCCCGGTGTCTGCACGGTCAGCAATGACGATGCGACGGTGGTGGCTTGCACCGACGATGGCGCCGAGCGCGTGATGGATTTGGCTGATGTCATCAAATATCTCGATTGATCGAACACTGCCGTTGGGTGGGCAAAGGCGCGAAGCGACGTGCCCACGTCCTTTCTCAGCATCGTGGAAACATGATGGGCACGGCGTAAGAACGCCTTTGCCCACCTACGGCACCTCAACGCATGGATGGCGCGAAGGGGTCCTCAAATCTTCCCCGACACGTCCTTCTGGACGCGGTTGGCCATGTCGATCAGCCGCCGCCAGGCCCTTTCCAGAAACGACATCACGCGGTCGACGTCCTGATCGCTCGGCAGCGGGATCTCGATCTTGCGCTCGCCCTCGGCGCCCTTGGGCTCCGCTTTCTTCAGCGGGTCGGATTTCGGCAGCGCCTCGTCGATCTTGCCGGACACCGTCGGCCCGGCCGCGAGCTGTCCCTTCAGCCTCTCGACCTCGGCCTGGAGTCGGCCGATCTCGGCGTCGAGCGCGGTCCGTTCGTCGGGCACCGCGTAGCAGGCCCAGCCGATGCCGTTCTTGGTGCAGGTCGATACCGTGCCGGTGCGCGTGTCGAGCCGCAGCACGCCCTCGGGGATCGGCGCCATGCTGTAGCGGCCGTTCTCGCTGTCGGGCGTGGATTGCGCGGCCTCGAGGTCGCCGCCGATCGCCATCGCGGCGGCGAACGCCGCCAGCGCAAGCCATGATGTTGTGGATGACGTCACTGGTCTCATCGCGCTCTCCGCCACGACGTGCAGGTGGCCCTCTCGCAAATTCTACACCCCGGTGAGGCGATCCGCCGCCCAAAACACGCACCCGCATCAACGATCGCGGCGGCGTCTTCGATCCCGGCAGCGTGGCGTAAGGGCGGCCGCATCCGCCGATCCTGAGGCCTGCTGCTGCGGTGCGGCGTCACGCTGTGTGCAGCGCTGCCGTGTGCGCCAATATCATCAAACAAATCAGCTACATAACCGAAAGCGACGCAATCGTGACTTGGCTTGACTTGATTATGGGCCATCAGTATGGTCCGCGCGGCTTTTGAGGGTGGCGGGCGCAATTTCCATTCAGCCGCGGCGTTTCGGGTCTTCGTTGCATGACACAGGGCACGGGACACGGCGAGAATGGGGATCGCGATAGATCGTCCGAGGAAGCTGCGCTTTCCGAACGGCTCGGAAAACTTGATCAGCGGTTGTCCGAACTCCGGGACCAACGAATCAAGACCGAGCAACCCGCAGGTGACGGTGAAGACAGAGCGGCCAGAGCTTCGGCGATGGCGCTTGGTTTCCGGTTATCCTCCGAGTTGGTCGCCGGGGTCGTCGTCGGAGCGGGGATTGGCTGGGGTTTCGACCGCTTGCTGTCGACGTCGCCTTTCGGATTTATCGTGTTCCTGTTGCTGGGCTTCGTCGCCGGCGTGGTGAATGTGGTGAGAACGGCGGGTGCGGGTCAAGACAGGCGCGGTGGGTCTTAGCCGATCCGCACCAGAGGAATGATCGTGCCGGCCTTGCCGGTACGGGCCGGCCCGGCCGGCAGACCGAGACCCGCCGGCATTGCCCGGCAGACCAAGAGATGCCGCGCTGATGAAAATCGACCCGATCCACCAGTTCAACATCGAGCCTCTCTTCACCCTGGGCCATATCGGCAATCACACGATCGCCTTCACCAATTCGTCGCTCTACATGCTGGTGGCGGTGGCGGTGATCTCGATCCTGATGCTCGCCAGCGGCACGCAGCTGGTTCCCGGGCGCCTGCAGTCGGTTGCCGAAATCTCCTACGAATTCGTCGCCTCGACCATCCGTTCGACGGCCGGCGCGGAAGGCATGAAGTTCTTCCCGCTGATCTTCTCGCTGTTCATGTTCATCTGCGTCTCGAACCTGGTCGGCATCATCCCCTACACCTTCACGGTGTCGAGCCATCTGATCGTCACCGCGGCGCTGGCGCTTCTGGTCTTCTTCACCGTGCTGATCTACGGCGTCGCCAAGAACGGCCTGAAATTCTTCTCTATCTTCGTGCCCCACGGCGTCCCCGGCTACATCCTGCCGCTGGTGATGTTCATCGAGGTCCTGTCGTTCTTCCTGCGGCCGGTCTCCCACAGCGTCCGTCTGTTCGCCAACATGCTGGCCGGCCACATCGCGCTGAAGGTGTTCGCGGGCTTCGTCGCCATGCTCGGCTTCTCGCTCGGGGCGCTGGGCTGGGTCGGCGGCGTGCTGCCGCTGGCTCTCACGGTCGCGCTCTACGCGCTCGAGATTCTGGTCGCGTTCCTGCAAGCCTATGTGTTTGCGATCCTGACCTGCATCTACCTCAACGACGCCATTCATCCGGGACACTGAGCGGTCCGGGGAATTTCCACCCACAACCCAATCTTTCTTCCAAGGAGTCTAAAATGGATCCGGCAGCAGCAAAACTTATCGGCGCGGGCATCGCATGCATCGGCATGGGCGGCGCAGGCGTCGGCGTCGGCGTGATCTTCGGCAACTACCTCGCCGCAGCCGTTCGCAACCCGTCGGCCGCTCAGGGCCAGTTCGGCAACCTGATCTTCGGCTTCGCCGTGACCGAAGCGCTCGGCATTTTCTCGCTGCTGATCGCGCTGCTGCTGCTGTTCGTTCCGCTCTGAGGACGACGTTTTTCGCGCCGTTCCATCCCATTGGGACGGCGCGTGTGACAGCAACAGGAGAACTCCGTGGCTGAAAGTCATGGCGGCGCAAAAGGTCCGGCGGCGGGCGCTCACACCGGGGCTGACGGTGGTCACCACGGTGGCGGTTTTCCGCCGTTCGAGAGCAGCAACTACGCTTCACAGCTGGTGTCGCTCGCGATCTTCTTCGTCCTGCTTTACGTGATCGTGTCCAAGCTTGCTCTGCCGCGTGTCGGCGGTGCGATCGAGGCCCGTCAGAACAAGATCGAGGGCGACCTCGCCGAAGCGCAGAAGCTGAAGGACCAGTCCGACGCGGCGCTGAAGGCCTATGAGAACGAGCTTGCTTCGGCACGCTCGCGCGCGCAGGCGATCGGCAACGAATCCCGCGACAAGGCGAATGCGCAGGCGGACGCCGAGCGCAAGACGCTGGAAGAGCAATTGGCGGCCAAGCTCGCCGGGGCGGAGAAGACCATCGCCTCGACCCGCGCAACCGCCATGAGCAACGTTCGCGGCATCGCCGCCGATGCGGCAGGCCAGATCGTGCAGCAGCTCACCGGCGTGGTTCCGGACGCGGCGTCGGTCAATGCCGCCGTTGATGCGTCCTTGAAGGGTTAGTCGATATGTTCTTCGATCCTGAAACGTGGGTCGCCATCGCTTTCGTGATCCTGATGGTCCTGTTCGGCTATCTCGGGGTCTTCAAGAAAGCGATGGTTGCGCTCGACCATCGCGCCGACCGCATCAAGGCCGAGCTCGACGACGCGACGCGTCTCAAGCAGGAAGCCGCCAAGGTGCTCGCCGACTACAAGGCGCGCACCGCCTCGGCCGAACGCGAGGCCGCCGACATCATCGCCAACGCCAGGAGCGAAGCCGAGCGCATCGCGACTGAGGCCAAGGCGAAGATGGAAGACTTCGTCGCCCGCCGGACCAAGACCGCGGAGAGCAAGATCGCGCTCGCCGAAGCCCAGGCGCTCGCCGATGTCCGTGCCGCAGCGGCGGAAGCCGCCGTCCAGGCCGCCTCGACGATCCTGTCGCAGTCGGTCAAGGGCTCGGTTGCCGACGATCTGATCGCCAAGGGCATCACCGAGGTCCGGCAAAAGCTGAACTGAGGGTTCTGCCTTCACCAATCAAAAAGCCGGCGCAATGAGCGCCGGCTTTTTTTGTCGAAAGACTCTCGTGTCCCGGACGCGGCGCGGCATGAAATGACGCGACGCAGAGCCGGGACCCAGTGTGCCGGCGGCATGGGCCCCGGCTCTGCAGCGCACCGCTGAAGAAGCGCTGCGCTGCGTCCGGGGCACGAGCCCCCTACTTCTTCTTCCGTCCCTTCGGCTCGGGGGACAGCGCCTGCGGGTCGAAGCCGACATAGAAGACATAGGAATCGGCGGTCGAGGCGGAGGGCGTCGGATAAGCCAGATCCTCGACGATGAAGGTGAAGGGCACGCTGCCCCCTTCCGACATCTCGACCGTGGTCCGGTAAGCCTTCGAGGCGATCACTTTCTCGCCGACGCCGCCCTGCACCACCGCGACACGCAAGGGGACCTCGACGGTGGCGGGCGCACCGGCGGGACCGGCGATCACGCGGCCCTGGATTCCGATCCGGGCCGTGATGCCGGCACTGCTGCGGGCACATTCGCGCGCCATCTTGGTGATCGAGGCCTGGAAGCGGATCTCGTTGCCGACGGCCGGCTTTCCGGCCGCCCCCACCGCGTAGGTCGATGCACCCGCACGCACCGTCACCTGCGGGCAATCGAGGTCGTCTTCCGCCGGCTGGCCAGGCGCAGGCGCGGGCTTGGGCGGGGCCGGCTCATCCGACTTGCCGCCGAACAGGCTCTTGAAGCGGTCGGTCAAGGACTGGGCGGCCACCGGCGAAACCGTCGCGAACGACATCGACAATGCCAGCGCGATCGCCGGCATCCGCCGCAGCACATTCCGCGATGACCGAAGCTGCTTCACCATCAAAGCCCGTACTCCAATGACAATTATCCGGCCGATCGCCGGCCGGGGCATGCGGGTTATATCGCCAAAATCGGCGAACCCAAGGCAGCAAAAAGGGGGACTGGGCCAGGGACTTGGCCAGAGGACTTGGCCAGGGGACTTGGCCCAATGAAGCGAGCCGCTCAGCCGCGGAAATCCTCATGCAGCAGGCCGAACAGCAAATGGTCCTGCCAGACCCCGTTGATGCAGAGATAGCGGCGCGCCAGGCCTTCACGGGAGAAACCGCACTTCTCCAGCACCCGGATCGACGGCGCATTGGTGGGGATGCAGGCGGCCTCGACCCGGTGCAGATTGAGCTCGCCGAACAGCGTCGGCAGCAGCACCCGCAGTGCAGCCGTCATGTAGCCGCGATGGGCATGGGGTTGGCCGACCCAATAGCCGATGGTGCCGGCCTGCACGATGCCGCGCCGGACATTGGCCAGCGTGATGCCGCCGACCATGGCGCCGTCGAGCTCCCGGAAGATCAGAAAGGGATAGGAACGGTCCGCGGCAATGTCCTCGGAATAGCGGCGCAGGCGGCGGCGGAAGCCGGAGCGGGTGAGATCGTCAGACGGCCAGATCGGCTCCCAGGGCGTCAGGTAATCGCGGCTGGTCTCGCGCAAATGCGCCCATTGCAGGAAGTCCGACATCTGCGGCGCGCGCAGCAACAGCCCGTTACCGCGCGGCGCGAGGGCGGCGGGTCCACTGGACGGCAGGCGAAAGAGGGCCATGGTGATGCTTCCCGGGGCAGCTCAGCCCGCGCGCGGCTCCTAATGCAGCCGCGCCTTGGCACGTGCCCGCGTCAATCCTTCCGCAAAAGACACCGCCGTGTCCAGACCCCTGCCACTGCCTAATGCGACAACGGCAGGGCGGCTCCGCGACAGCAGCGCACGCGCGGCATCCCGGGTCGATTCGACGCTGACGGCGTCGATCCGGCCCACCAGCTCCTCGACCGTCTGCGGCCGGCCATAGGCCAGCACGTGGCGCGCCAGCTGCTCGGCGCGGGAAGAGCAGCTCTCCAGCGCCATCAGGAGGCCCGCCTTCATCTGCGCCTTGGCCCGTGCGATCTCGGCCTCGGTCAGGGTCTCGACCGAATCGTTCATGATGTCGACCACGACCTCCATCATCTCCGGCGCGTCGGCCGGATCGGTGCCGGTGTAGAGGCCGAAGAAGCCGGTGTCGGTATAGGGCGCGTGGAACGAGTAGATCGAGTAGCAGAGGCCGCGCTTCTCGCGCACCTCCTGGAACAGGCGCGACGACATTCCGCCGCCGAGGATGTTGGTGAAGACCTGGAGCGAGAACAGCGACAGATCGCTCTGCGGCACGCCTTCCAGCGCCAGCGTCAGATGCGCCTGCTCCAGCTCGCGATGCACCACCTTGGCGCCGCCCTTGCCGAACATGGCCGCCTGCGGTTTGGGACCCGGCGTCGCCTCAAAACTTGCGAAGCGCTTCTCGACCTCAGCGACCACTTGCTTGTGATCGACCGCACCGGCCGCGGCCACCACCATGTCGGGCCCGCGATAATGCGTCGAGAGATAGTCGCGCAGCGAATCGCGATTGAAGGCGCGCAGCGTCTTGGCCGTGCCGAGCAGCGAGCGGCCCATCGGCTGGTCGGGGTAGCAGAGCTCGTTGAGATGCTCGAACACGACGTCATCGGGCGTATCCTGCGCGGCACCGATCTCCTGCACGATGACGTTCTTCTCGCGCTCCAGCTCGTCCGGCTCGAAGGCGGGATTGGCGAGGATGTCGGCGAGCACGTCGAGCGCGAGCGGCACGTCGGCCTTGAGCACCCGCGCATAATAGGACGTGGTCTCGGTCGAGGTGCCGGCATTGAGGTCGCCGCCGACCGCCTCGATCTCCTCGACGATCTCGCGCGAGGAGCGTTTCGTCGTGCCCTTGAACGCCATGTGCTCGAGCAGATGCGAGATGCCGTGCTCGTTCGGCTTCTCGTCGCGTCCGCCGACGCCGGCCCACACGCCGAGCGCCGCGGTCTCGAGATGGGGCATCTTGTCGGTAACGACGGTCAGGCCGGAGGCAAGCTTGGAAATCTCGACGCTCATCCGGCAACTCCCTGCTTTGCGGCGCGGCTGACCGACAGCACGAACCGCTCGACCTCGGCCTGATCGTTCTTCATCACCTTCATGTGTTCGGATTTGGTCATCAATCCGTCGAGCCAGGCCGGCAGTTGCGGCCGCTGGCCGCAG
>NZ_AJQF01000211.1:0-14214 GCF_000261705.1 Bradyrhizobium genomosp. III
TGGCCGGATGGGCGGTGGAGAGCACGATGCTCGGCACCCCAGTGTCGGTGGTGTCGCGGTCGGCGACGGCGAGCGCCACCGCCGTATGGGGATCGACCAGCTCGCCTGCCTCGCGCCAGCCGGCGCGGATCGCAGCCGCGGTCTCGGTCTCGTCGGCGCGCCCTGCGTCGAACTCCTCGCGGATCGCGGCCAGCGTCGCATCTGGCAGCACGAAACGTCCTGACTGCTTCAGCGAATCCATCAGACGGCGCACGCCGGCGGCATCGCGCCGGCCGGCTTCGAACAGCAGCCGTTCGAAATTGGACGAGATCTGGATGTCCATCGACGGCGACGCCGTCGCGTGCACCTCGCGCACCTCGTAGATCCCGGTCTTCAGCGTGCGCGCCAGGATGTCGTTGACATTGGCGGCGATGCGCAGGGTCCGCACCGGCAGGCCCATCCGCTTGGCGACGTAGCCGGCGAAGATGTCGCCGAAATTGCCGGTCGGCACGACGAAATCCACCGCGCGCGCCGGCGCGCCGACCGCAACGGCGGAGGTGAAATAGTAGACGACCTGGGCGACGATGCGCGCCCAGTTGATGGAATTGACGCCGGAGAGCGAGGTCGCATCGCGGAAGCGATGGTTGTTGAACATCCCCTTCACCAGCGCCTGGCAGTCGTCGAAATTGCCCTCGATGGCGAGGGCATGGACATTGGCCGCGCCCGTCGACGTCATCATCCGCCGCTGCACCTCGGAGATGCGGCCGTGCGGGAACAGCACGATGAGATCCACGTTCTCGAGGCCGGCGAAGGCTTCGACCGCAGCGCCGCCGGTGTCGCCTGAGGTGGCGACCACGATGGTCGTGCGCTGGCCGCGTTTGGCGAGCACGTGGTCCATCAGCCGCGAGATCAGCTGCATCGCCACGTCCTTGAAGGCGAGCGTCGGACCGTGGAACAGCTCCAGCACGAACTGGTGCGGCGACATCTGGCGCAGCGGCACCACCGCCGGATGGCGGAAGGTCGCGTAGGCCTCGTTCGCCATGCGGCCAAGCTCGGCGTCCGAAATCTCGCCGCCGGCGAAGGGACGGATCACGTCGACCGCGACCTCCCAATAGGGGCGGCCGAAGAAGCCGGCGATGGTCTCGGCAGAGAGCTGCGGCCAGATCGTCGGCACATACAGGCCGCCGTCGCGCGCAAGCCCGGTCAGCATCACGTCGCAGAAGCCGAGTTCGGGGGCCTCGCCCCGGGTCGAGATATAACGAGTCAAACTGCCCTCCAAAGGCCGACCGGGCCTGCGCCCGCTCGTTAAGCCTTTGATTTTACGAAATTACTTGTTAACAGCCAGAGGCTTTGGGCCACCATAAAGTGTTTTGCGGCATCAGGAAACCGCTTCCCGCCTTCACCCCTGCCCAGCAAAAAGGGCTGCGGCGGTGCCGCAGCCCTCTCTTGGAAGGTCTGTCGTTGATATGTGCAGACCGGTTTGTCTCTGGGGTCGCCGCCCCCGCTGAAACTTGTCCGGCAACCTTCCGCCGTCAGCCACGAAATCGTCAAGGGCGAAAACGACGAGCGCGGGAAGATGTTCCTATTTTTCCCGACATTGGCCAAGCTTTGGCGAGCGCGTTCCAGCGAACCGGCGCCAAGGATTGCCGTTTTATCCCGACAATTGCGGGGGTCCGGAACGAATGCCACCTCGACCCATTGTGTCCGCGGATGGGTGTCGGCGGTGTCCATGCATTGCCCGGCTGCACGCCGACACCAATCCGTCTCGCCGAACCGGCTGCATCCTGGAGCAGCCGGTTCGGTGCCGTCGGTGCCGGGCCGCCAGTGCCCGGGCCGTCAGTGCCCGGGCCGCCAGTGCCCCGGGCCGTCAATTCAGCCCGATTTCAACCGCGATCCTGATCAGGTCGGAATGGTTCTTGGCTCCCAGCTTCTGCTTGAGCAGGGACGTGGTGTTGGCGACGGTCTTGTAGGAGATGCCGAGCGCCTCGGCGACTTCCACGATCTTGTCGCCGCGTCCGAGCAGGCGGAGAATTTCGAGCTCCCGCGGCGTCATCTGCGAGGCCGGGTTGGCCTTGATCGCCGCGCCGGAAAACGTCACGGCTTCCGCGAGTTGCGGTGAGATGTAGTTGTCGCCCGCGACCACCTTGCGCACCGCTTTCAGCAGGATCCTGGGATCATCGCCCTTGGAGACATAGCCCTGCGCCCCAAGCTCGACCGCCCGCACCACGAAGGCGGGATCGTCGTTCATGCTGAACATGATGATCTTGGCGTCGGGGTCGTCCTTGCGGATGCGTCGCATCAGCTCGAAGCCGGAGACATCGGGCAGGCTGATGTCGATCACGGTCACGTCGGGCCGCTTGCTGACATAGGCGCGATGGCCGGATTTGGCGTCGGTCGCCTCGTCGATACGGATCGAATGGTCCGAAGCGAACAGGGTGCGGCAACCGGACAGCACCACGGGGTGGTCATCGACAATCAGGACCCTGGTCGCCGGCTTGGCGGTATCTTGCATCGCGCACTCTCTTGTTGTTCGACTCATAGACCGGCGGGAACAAATGGAAAGAGTAAATCCCGCCGATGCGCGTTAGAATTGACCTAATGTGGCAACGGCTCTCGTTCAGAACGCAACTGTTTCTTCCACTTGGCGCGAGCTTTCTCGCAACGCTGATCCTGGGCGGCGTTCTGCTCCAGATCTTCGCGGCCGGCCAGCTCGCCGACGAAAACGAGCCCGCTCGACGTTCGACCCGGACGATCGCGACCGCACTCAACAACACTCTGCGCGCGTCGGACGACCCGCGGAAGACGCTCGACGCCTTTGTCCAATCCTTGACCACCTCCTCGGACATCCAGTTCCGTTCCGCGGAAGGCCCTGCCGCGGAGCCGAGAAAGGACCGCCGGCACAACCTGCAAGGGGTTCCGCAGTGGTTTGTCAACCTGCTCATGGTACCGGACATGGACGCTGCGACCCCGGTGCTGATCGATGGCAAGCGTGTCGGCGATATCGTGTTCCTGCCGGACCTGTCGGCCGACCTGTTCGAGAAGTGGATCGGCTTCCTGGCGCTGACCGGCCTCGTCGCCATGCTGACCGTGCTCACCGGAATCATCGCTTACGTCTTCGCGGGATCGGCACTGCGTCCCCTGCAGCATCTCGGTGAAGGCCTCACACGGATGCGGCGCGGCGACTACGCAAAGCCGATCCCGATCGGAGGGCCGCCGGAGATCCGGCAGAGCTGTGCGGAAGCAAACGCGCTGGCCGCGACGCTGGCGCAATTGAGCCAGGACAATCGCGATCTGATGCACCGCCTGGTGTCGCTCCAGGACGACGAGCGGCGCGATCTCGCCCGCGAATTGCACGACGAGCTCGGACCGCTGCTGTTCAGCATCCGCGCCGGCACGATCGCGCTGGTCGACGCCTCGCCGCAGGCGGGAAATCTCGGCAAGTCGGCCCAGGATGTGCTGCAATCGGTCGAGGCGCTCCAGCAGACCAACCGCCGTATCCTCGATCGGTTGCGGCCGCTCTACATTCAGGAGCTTGGCCTTTCGACCAGCGTGCAGACGCTGCTCCAGAACTTTCGCAAGCAGGCGCCGCACATCGTCCTGACGGACACGATCGATCCGGGTCTCGACGGCATCGCCGGGCCGCTGGCCCAGACCGTCTATCGCGTGATCCAGGAGGCGCTGACCAACGTGCTGCGCCACTCCAAGGCCAGCAACGCCCATGTCCAGGCAGCCGTCACCGATAAGGCGCTCGTCGTCGAGATCTCCGACGACGGCGGCGGCTTTCCCGACGGCAACGTTTTCGGCCGCGGCCTGACCGGCATGCATGAGCGCGTGCGCGCGCTCAGCGGATCGCTGTCACTGTTGCGCGTGGATGGGCGAACCCATGTACGCTGCCGCCTTCCGGCCGAGCCGGCACGCGAGGCGCCGGTCCAGCCAATTGGTTGAGCTGACCTTGTCGGAAAACCGCCGCACACTTTACGCCCACGCGGCCCTTCGGGATCATGCCCTAACAGGCGCAGCCATGATGCGCGTTCTGTTGCGCCGGCTCGCACAGCGTGCTGCGGATCTTGCCTTCGGGGCTGAAGCGAAACGAGGCGTGAATCCGTAGCGCGCCGGCGACGGAATATTCGAGATCGACGCCATGGGGCGCGGGATGGATCTCCTCCAGCCCGAAGCCGGCCAAGGAGAAGGCACTGAGTCGCGGCTGCCAATAGGCCTCGAGCTCGCTGCGGCCGCGATAGCGCTGCGCACCGTTGCACGTGCATTCGACCTGGGCGTCGTCCGCATAGAGGTCGAGCAACGACGTGAGGTCGCCCTTCCGGCAGGCGTCCACCCAATCGACGACAATTCCCATCTGGTCGAAATCGCTCACGCCGCAATCCTGTCTGCCGCGGAAACTCACCGGCGGCTTAGAACCACACTCGTGAATGTGCGCTGAATAATAAACCCCGGGCGATACCGGGTTCCCACGGGGTATCTACGGTCGAGCCCAGCTCTGCCGCCGGCCTCTTGCCCACACGGCGAAGGCGATCAGCACGGCGCCTGCCAGCATGAACCAGGTGACGGCGTATTGCAGGTGGTCGTCCTTCAAATGCACGTCGAGCGGCCCCGGGCGCGGGATGCCGTTCTCGGGCACCGGTTGCTCGAGGTCGACATAGAACGGCGCAACCGCGCCCCAGCCGAGCGCGCTTGCGATGGCCGGATGATCGCGCACGAACCAGAGCCGCTTGTCGCGGTTCTCCGCCGGCGTCAGCCAGCCGGACGGCTCGGGAAAGCGCAGATAACCGGTGAGCGCGACCGGCTGCCCGGTAACGAGCTTCTTCACCGCGCGATCCTCGACGCTGCGGTCCTGCATGGTGTTCTCGACGAAGCCCGCATCGATCACGACCGTCTCGCCGCTGGGAAGTCGCGCCGGCAGGAACGCCCAGGTGCCGGGGCCGGAGGCGTCCTTGCGCACCGCCGAGCCCGAGGAATAGACCATCGCATCCGGCAGGGCTGCGTAGGTCGCGGTGAAGCTGACGCGGCGGAATTCGTCACGCGCGGGATTGAGTGCAGCCCATTGCGAAGATGGCGGCAGCGCGACGGGCGCCTCTGCAAGGCGCTCGGTGAGCGCCGCGACCAGCGCGTGCTTGGCGGTCCGGCGCTGCAATTGCCAGACACCGAGCGCGACGAAGACGGCCGTCAGGAACAGCGTGAACAGCGCGAAGCCGGCCACGCGGGGCTTGCGCGCAGGCTGGTTCATTTCGCGCGGTCGACCAACCGGCCCGGCGCCGCCTTGTGGTGGAATTGCAGCGCGATCAGCAGCGACTTCATCGCGCGCAGCGGCAGCAGCGTGGTGGCCAGGATCAGCGGCAACCACAGCGCCGCATGCAGCCAGTAAGGCGGCTGGTATTTGACCTCGACGATGAGCGCAGCTGCTACCACGATCCCACCGGCCAGCATGATGATGAAGATCGCCGGCCCGTCGCCGGTATCGATGAAGGCGTAGTCGAGACCGCAGCGGTCGCAGGCGGGTGCGAGGTTGAGGAAGCCCGCATAGAGCTTGCCCTGGCCGCAGCGCGGGCATCGGCAGGCAAGCCCGCGCAGCGCGCTTTGCAGGACGGTGGTTTCAGGCTCGGGCTTGCCGGCGGTGTCGTTCATGATGGCAGACTCTATCACAATTTTCGCGGGAGCTTCCGGCGGCCCAAAAGCGAAAGGGCGGCCCGGCGGCCGCCCTTTCTGATCTCGTTGTCGCGGCTCAGTGCGCGCCGTGGGCCATGGTCTCGGCGCCGTGTCCCCAGACGTAGATGCAGAGGAACAGGAACAGCCAGACCACGTCGACGAAGTGCCAGTACCAGGCGGCGAACTCGAAGCCGAGATGCTGCTTCGGCGTGAAGTGGCCGGCGTAAGCGCGGAACAGGCACACCAGCAGGAAGATGGTGCCGACCAGCACGTGGAAGCCGTGGAAGCCAGTCGCCATGAAGAAGGTCGCGCCATAGACGTTGCCGCCGAACGAGAACGCCGCATGGCTGTACTCGTAGGCCTGCACGCAGGTGAAGAGCGCACCCAGCACGACGGTCAGGATCAGGCCGTATTTCAGGCCCTGGCGGTCGTTCTCCAGCAGCGCATGGTGCGCCCAGGTCACGGTGGTGCCCGACGTGAGCAGGATCAGCGTGTTGAGGAGCGGCAGATGCCAGGGATCGAAGGTCTCGATGCCCTTCGGCGGCCAGGTGCCGGGGACGGCGCAGGCGCCGGCCTGGGTGCCGAGGCCGCAGCCGAATACGGCATCGCGGGTGGCGTGAACGGCGTCGGCCGGAAACAGCGCGGCGTTGAAATAGGCCCAGAACCAGGCGACGAAGAACATCACCTCGGAGGCGATGAACAGGATCATGCCATAGCGGTGATGCAGCTGCACGACGCGGGTGTGGTCGCCCTTGTACTGGGCTTCCTTGATCACGTCGCCCCACCAGCTCGCCATAGTGTAGAGCACGCCCACGGTGCCGACGCCGAACACGATCGGCGCGGCCGAGAACATGTGATGCATCCAGGTGATCGCGCCGACCGCCATGATGAAGGCCGAGAGCGAACCGACGGCCGGCCATGGCGAGGGGTCGACCAGGTGATAGTCGTGATGCTTGGTGTGCGCCGTAGCCATTTCGGTCTCTCTCCTCAATCCCGTGCCTGTCAGGCACTTATCCCCTTGTTTCCGACCTTCCGAGCGCGAGCCCCGGCGGTCAGAGATTTCCCTTGCGCTTGTCTGCTTCGCCCGATGCCAGCGGCTTCACCACGGGATCCTTCACCGGATAGAAGGTGTAGGACAGCGTGATCGTGTTCAGCCCGTCGTTCTCGTGATCGTCGGCGATCGACGGATCGACGTAGAACACGACCGGCATCTCGCGCTTCTCGCCGGGCGCCATGGTCTGCTCGGTGAAGCAGAAGCAGTTGATCTTCTGGAAGTAGGAGCCGACCGTCAGCGGCGCGACATTGTAGGCGGCCTGCGCGGCAGTGGTGCGCGCGGCCTGGTTGGTCACGGTGTAGAAGACGGTCACGACCTGGCCGATATTGACCTCGATCTCGCTCTGCTCCGGCTCGAACTTCCAGGGCAGGCCGGGCGCGATGTTTGAATCGAAGCGCACCGAGATTTTCCGCGCGATCGGGCCGGTGGCCGGCGCGGAGGTCGCAACCTGGGTCGTGCCGTTGAAGCCGGTGGCGCGGCAGAACCAGTTGTAGAACGGCACCGCCGCGTAGGAGGCACCGACCATCAGCGCGACTACGCCGCCGCAGATGGAAGCAACCACCACATCGCGGCCCAGCCCGCGGCCCTTGGTCGGCTCACGCTTGGCCGGCTTGGCGCTGACATCCTGCGATATGGTCGGCTCGTGATCCATGTTTCCTACATCGGCCGCACGAGGACTGCCGGCCCCTTGACCATGGTGACGGCGAAGAACAGCACCACGAGCACGCCGAGCGCGAGCGCGATCGCAATCGATCGCTGACGACGGCTCTTCTTCTGCGCCTCGGTGAGGACGATTCCATCTGGCTCGGGTTTGTCGACCATCCCTGCGATCATGCGCCCCCTACCAGCGGAGCAAGTGCCCGGAACACGACCTCGGCCAGCAGGGTCGCGAACAGCACGAACAGATAGAGGATCGAAAAGGCGAATAGCTTGCGGGTCGCACGCAGCGACGCAGCTCGCTCGCGGCGCAGATAGACGTTGATCGCGAGCACCAGCATGCCGGCGCCGAGGATCAGCGAGACGATGCCGTAAACGGCGTCGAAATAGCCGAGCGCCCAGGGCGCGGCGGCGACCGCGATCAGCACGATGGTGTAGAGCAGGATCTGGAGCCGCGTCGCGTCGGGACCGGCGACGTTGGGCAGCATCGGAATGCCGGCGCGCGCGTAATCGTCGGAGCGGAACAGCGCCAGCGCCCAGAAGTGCGGCGGGGTCCAGAAGAAGATGATGGCGAACAGCAGCAGCGGCTCGACGTCGACCGTGCCTGTGACCGCGGCCCAGGCCACCACCGGCGGCAGCGCACCGGCGGCACCGCCGATCACAATGTTCTGCGCGGTCCAGCGCTTCAGCCACATGGTGTAGATCACGACGTAGAAGAAGATGGTGAAGGCGAGCAGCGCGCCCGCGATCCAGTTGACGAGGATGCCGAGCGTCATCACCGAGAAGAAGGACAGCGTCAGGCCGAACGCCATGGCTTCAGGGCGGGTGATGCGGCCGCGCGGAATCGGCCGGTTCGCCGTGCGCGACATCTTGGAGTCGATATCGCCTTCCAGCGCCATGTTGAGCGCGCCCGAGGCGCCCGCGCCGACGGCGATGCAGAGCAGCGAGGTGATCGCCAGCACCCAGTGGAAATGCCCGGGCGCCATCGCCATCCCGACCAGCGCGGTGAAGATCACCAGCGACATCACCCGCGGCTTCAAGAGCGCGATGTAGTCGCCGACCTCCGCTTCGGAGATGCGGGGATTGATGTCGATGGCGTTGTGGTCGAGGACGGACACTTAATTCAACTCGCTTCGTTATAGAGCCGCGGCGCCCGTCACGGGCGCCGCGGGAGATCGATCACTGCACGCGCGGCAGCACTTCGAACTGATGGAAGGGCGGCGGCGAGGGCAAGGTCCACTCCAGCGTGGTCGCACCTGCACCCCACGGATTGTCGCCCGCCGGCACCTTCTTCATGAAGGCGTCGAGCACGCAGTAGAGGAAGATCAGCACGCCGAAGCCGGAGATGTAGGAGCCGACCGACGAGACCAGGTTCCAGCCCGCGAACGCGTCGGGATAGTCGACGTAACGGCGCGGCATGCCCGACAGGCCGAGGAAGTGCTGCGGGAAGAACACCAGATTGACGCCGATGAAGGTGACCCAGAAGTGCGCCTTCGCGAGCGTCTCGTTGTACATGTAGCCCGACATCTTCGGGAACCAGTAGTACCAGCCGGCGAAGATCGCGAACACCGCACCGAGCGACAGCACGTAGTGGAAGTGTGCGACGACGTAGTAGGTCTCCTGCAGCACGCGGTCGACGCCGGCGTTCGCCAGCACGACGCCGGTGACGCCGCCGACCGTGAACAGGAAGATGAAGCCCACGGCCCAGATCATCGGGGCCCGGAATTCGATCGAGCCGCCCCACATCGTGGCGATCCACGAGAAGATCTTCACGCCGGTCGGAACCGCGATCACCATCGTCGCAGCGACGAAATAGGCCTGCGTCGCCGACGACATGCCGACCGTGTACATGTGGTGCGCCCACACCACGAAGCCGATGCCGCCGATCGCGACCATGGCGTAGGCCATGCCGAGATAGCCGAACACTGGCTTGCGCGAGAAGGTGGAGATGATCTGGCTGACCATGCCGAAGCCGGGCAGGATCAGAATGTACACCTCGGGGTGACCGAAGAACCAGAACAGATGCTGGAACAGCACGGGGTCACCGCCGCCGTCAGGCGCGAAGAAGGTCGTGTGGAAATTGCGGTCGGTCAGCAGCATGGTGATCGCACCGGCAAGCACCGGCAGCGACAGCAGCAGCAGGAACACCGTCACCAGGATCGACCACACGAACAGCGGCATCTTGTGCAGGGTCATGCCCGGCGCGCGCATGTTGAAGATCGTGGTGATGAAGTTGATGGCGCCGAGGATCGACGAGGCGCCCGCCAGATGCAGCGACAGGATCGCGAAGTCGACGGCCGGGCCCGGATGGCCCGAGCTCGACAGCGGCACGTACATGGTCCAGCCGGCGCCGACGCCGTTGGCACCCGGCTCGCCCTCGACGAAGGTCGACATCAGCAGCAGGGCGAAGGAGGCCGGCAGCAGCCAGAACGAGATGTTGTTCATGCGCGGGAACGCCATGTCGGGCGCGCCGATCATCAGCGGCACGAACCAGTTGCCGAAGCCGCCGATCATCGCGGGCATGACCATGAAGAAGATCATGATCAGGCCGTGAGAGGTCACGAACACGTTATAGGTGTGCGTCTCGTGGAAGATCTGCACGCCCGGATACATCAGCTCGGCACGGATCGCGATCGACATCGCGGCGCCGATGACGCCGGCGATGACCGCGAAGATCAGGTACATCGTGCCGATGTCCTTGTGGTTGGTCGAATAGACGTAGCGGCGCCATCCGGTCGGATGGGCATGCTCGTCATGTCCGTGGGCGTGATCGCCGTGTGCCGCTGCGCTCGTTGCCATTTTCAAATCCTGCCTTGCGTCCCAATCGGACCTCTGGAGGTCCCGCCCTTATGTCGCTTTCAGTCCCTCAAGCCGTCACCCGACGCCTACTGCGTCGGGCCGGCCGCGGAGGCGTAGGTGCTGGTGCCGCCGCTCGCAAATTTCTTCTTTGCCGTCTCGACCCAGGAGGCGAACTCCTGGTCATTCACGACGCGAATCGCGATCGGCATGAAGGCGTGGTCCTTGCCGCAGAGCTCCGAGCACTGGCCGTAGAACATGCCGGTCTTGGTCGCCTTGAACCAGGTCTCGTTCAGCCGGCCCGGAATGGCGTCGATCTTGACGCCGAAAGCCGGCAGCGCGAAGGCGTGGATGACGTCGGCGCCGGTGACCTGGACACGAATCACCTTGTTGACGGGCACCACCATCTCGTTGTCGACGCCGAGCAGGCGGGGCTGCTTGTCCTGCGCCATCAGCGAATCGAACTCGAACTTGCCGTTATCGGGATAGGCATAGGACCAGTACCACTGCTTGCCGGTCGCCTTGATGGTGATATCCGCCTTCGGCACATCGAGCTCGAGGAACAGAAGCCGGAACGACGGCACCGAGATGCCGACCAGGATCAGCACCGGAACCAGCGTCCAAGCCACCTCGATCAGCGTGTTGTGGGTGGTCCGCGACGGCACCGGATTGGCCCGCGCGTTGAACTTGATGACCACGACCACGAGCAGCGCCAGGACGAACAGCGTGATCAGCGTGATCAGCACGAACAGGAAGTTGTGGAACCAGATGATGTTGTCCATCACCGGGGAGCCGGACTCCTGAAGCGTCCATTCCCAGGGCTTCGGCTGCCCGAGCTCGGCAAATGCCGCACCGCCCGTCGCCAGCGTCAGACCCGCCACGGCCAATCCCAGCAAGTGCCGGCCCACCGGGCCCATCGACATCCTCATGCCGTTCGCGCTCCCCTTACGAAATCACCCCAAGTGCGCTCCCCCCTGCTTGCGGGAAACGCTTATTCGATCCGCCCGCCTGACAAACCGCCGCGCAAGAATACCTCTAAGAGGAATTGGGGCCAGATCGCTAGAACGCCGAAATCAAGCCTCTCAAACCATAATTTTTGATCTATCGCAATGCAGTCTTGAGCCCCGTCTGCCAGCGATCACCCGCAAGATATTTCCTAGTAAGATCAGACAAAAATACCGTTTGCCGGGATGCTGCCGCTTGACAGCGGAATTGCCCGCGGTAGGCACTGACAGATGGCCGCGCAGGAACCTGATTCGTGCGGGCGGCGGCGGCGCGGGGCGGCGTGGAATTTGCTTGGGAATCGCCTTCAAGACGCCGTCATTCCCGTATCAGTCCGCCAGATTAGTCCGCCAAGCGCGAGCGACCCAGGCGAGCAGAGGGACCGACCCGATGGGGCTTTCGAAATCGATGGCAAGGCTGGCGAGAAGGCAGATGACCCGCCTCCCGGCGCTGGCCAGCCTGCTGGCTGCGCTCGTCGTTCTGGCACTCCCCGGCCTCGCCCATGCGCAGGGCGCGGTGCGCTCCGTGCATGGCGACTGGCAGATTCGCTGCGACACGCCGCCTGGCGCCCAAACCGAGCAATGCGCCCTGATCCAGAGCGTGGTCGCCGAAGACCGCTCCAATGCCGGCCTGACCGTCATCGTGCTGAAGACCGCCGACCAGAAGAGCCGCCTGATGCGCGTGGTCGCGCCGCTCGGGGTCCTGCTGCCCTCCGGTCTCGGGTTGAAGCTCGACAACCAGGACGTCGGCCGCGCCGGATTCGTCCGCTGCCTGCCCAATGGCTGCGTCGCCGAGGTCGTCATGGACGACAAGCTGCTCGGCCAGCTCCGCACCGCCAAGACCGCCACCTTCATCATCTTCGAGACCCCGGAAGAAGGCATCGGCTTCCCGCTCAGCCTGAACGGGCTCGGTGAAGGCTATGACAAGCTGCCGTAGGGGCGGCAATCCGATCGCACGTTCTTAATCCCGTTCATCCTTCGAGGGCCGCTGAAGAAGCGACCGCCTCCAGCGACAACGGCTTCGCCGTTGCGCGGGGGTGACGGTGATGGATTGATGCTCGCGGCCAACATTTTCGACAACACCGTCGGCAATCCTATCGTTTCCGTAATGTGACGCCCCGCCCCCTCGCGGAACCGGTCCGAAACCATTATCTTGCCCCACATCTTCCGATAATGGACGGACGCATGACAAACCCTGCCACGACCTCCCTGCTCGACCGCGCCAATCTCGATCGCGACCAGGTTCGCCACGAGGTCGCACGCGGGCTTTCCGGTGCCGACGACGGTGAGCTGTTCCTGGAGTACAGCCAGACCGAAGCGCTGATGTTCGACAATGGGCGGCTGAAGCAGGCGACCTACGACACCTCGCAAGGTTTTGGCTTACGCGCGGTCAAGGATGATGCCGTGGGCTACGCCCACTCCTCCGACGTCTCGCTGCCGGCGCTGATTCGCGCCGCCGATGCAGTCGCAGCCGTACGCGGCGGCTATTCCGGCAGCTTCGCCGCGCCGCCCGCGCACACCAATGTGCGCCTTTACGGCGATGACAACCCGCTGGATGCCCCGGGCTTCGAGACAAAAGTAAAACTGCTCGCCGAGATCGACGCTTATCTGCGCGACAAGGATCCGCGCGTGCGGCAGGTCAGCGTCAGCCTGGGTGCGACCTGGCAGGTCGTCGAGATCCTGCGGCCCGACGGCGAGAGCTATCGCGACATCCGCCCGCTGGTGCGCGTGAACATTTCCGTGGTCGCCGGCCAGGGCGACCGCCAGGAGAGCGGCAGCAAGGGTTATGGCGGCCGCGCCGGCTATGCTGAATTCATCGAGAGCAAGAACTGGCGCGATGCCGCCGACGGCGCGTTGCGCGAGGCCTTGGTCAATCTGGAATCGATCCCCGCCCCCGCCGGCGAGATGGACGTCGTGCTCGGGGCCGGCTGGCCCGGCGTGATGCTGCATGAAGCGGTCGGCCACGGCCTCGAAGGCGACTTCAACCGCAAGAAGACGTCGGCATTTGCCGGCCTGATGGGCCAGCAGGTCGCGGCCAAGGGCGTCACCGTGGTCGACGACGGCACCATGGCCTCGCGCCGCGGCTCGCTGTCGATCGACGACGAGGGCACGCCGACCAATCGCACCGTGCTGATCGAGGACGGCGTCCTGGTCGGCTACATGCAGGACCGCCAGAACGCGCGGCTGATGAACATGAAGCCGACCGGCAACGGCCGTCGCCAGGGCTATGCCCACGTGCCGATGCCGCGCATGACCAACACCTACATGCTCGCGGGCGACCGCGATCCGGCCGAGATCCTCGCATCGGTGAAGAACGGCGTCTTCGCTGCGAATTTCGGCGGCGGCCAGGTGGACATCACCTCAGGCAAGTACGTTTTCCAGTGCACCGAGGCCTACAAGATCGAGAACGGCAAGCTGGGCGCGCCGCTGAAGGGCGCCATGCTGATCGGCAACGGGCCGACCGATTTGCATCGCATCCGCATGATCGGCAACGACCTTGCGCTCGATACCGGCATCGGCACCTGCGGCAAGAATGGACAGGGCGTGCCTGTCGGCGTCGGCCAGCCGTCGCTGCTGATGGAGCGCATCACCGTGGGTGGAACGGGCGCATGAGCGTGGAAGAAAAGGTCACCGTCACCCCCAAGCGGAAGAGCAGCGGCTGGGGCGGGCAGATCGTTCAACTCGCCGGCATCGTCGCCGCCGTCTTCATCGCCAAGGGCGCGCTTGCCGAGCCGTTCTACGTGCCGTCAGGCTCGATGGAACCGACGCTGCTGATCGGCGATGCGCTGCTCGCCTCGAAATTCCCCTACGGCTACGGCACCTCGTCGCTGCCGATCCAGATCAGCCTGCCCGAGAGCGGCCGCGTCTTCGCGGAGACGCCGAAGCAGGGTGACGTCGTCGTGTTCCGCTGGCCCGGCGATCGCTCGCAGGCCTGGGTCAAGCGCGTCGTGGGATTGCCGGGCGATCGCATCCAGATGCGGCAAGGCCAGCTCTTCATCAACGACCGCCCCGCCGAGCTCAAGCCCGACGGCGTTGGCGCCGCCGAGGACGACAATGGCGGCAGCG
>NZ_AJQF01000212.1:0-5350 GCF_000261705.1 Bradyrhizobium genomosp. III
CTGCCGAACGGCGTCTCGCATTTGATCTTCAAGATGCGCGACAACGGTCCGCTCGACAACTCGCCGGAAGTGACGGTGCCGGCCGGCCACCTCTTCGTGCTCGGCGACAACCGCGACAATTCCGCCGACAGCCGCGTGCCGCTGCGGTCCGGCGGCGTCGGCCTGTTGCCGATCGACAATCTGATCGGCCGTGCCGATGCGGTGCTCGGCTCCTGGGATCTCGGCATACGCGGCCAGCCGGTTTACACCTGGCTCTCCGGCTTCCGGCTCGGCCGGTTCTTCACCGCCGTGCATTGAGCCGCCTCATCGCACGATGAACCGTGACGAATTCCTCGCGCTCGCGCTGAGAAATCCCGTCAACGTCACGATCATCGACGTGCTGGCGCAGCTCGATCTGCCGGATGCATGGCTGGTCTCGGGATGCCTGGTGCAGACCGTATGGAACGTGCTCACCGGCCGCCCCGTCGATCACGGCATCGCCGACTACGATGCGTTCTATTTCGATCCCGATACATCGTGGGAGGCGGAGGATTCGGTGATCCGCGCCCTGCATGAGCGGCTCGCGCATCTCGGCGCCAAGGTCGAGATCCGCAACCAGGCGCGTGTGCATCTGTGGTACCCGGCCAAGCACGGCCTGCCCTATCCGCCGCTGAGAAGCTCGAGGGAAGGCATCGACCGCTTCCTCACGCAGAACACGCAGGTCGGGGTCAGGCGCACAGGCGGTGGCTACGAGGTCTACGCGCCGCACGGGTTTGACGATGTCGCAGGGCTGATCGCGCGGCCGAATCCGGGCCCGAATTTTTCCGCGACGAATTACGAGGCGAAGGCCGCACGCTGGAAGGCGCTATGGCCCGAGCTCACGGTGAACGCGGCGGAGTGAGGTCTCGTAGGGTAGGCAAAGCGGAGCGTGCCCACGCGTCTGTCGCCGCGTCTCAGAGATCGTGGGCACGGCGCAAGGGCGCCTTTGCCCACCCTACGGCACCTGCGTCCGGGGCACGAGCACCAACGCTACCGCACCACGCCCGACGTGAAGCCCGCCTTCCTTCGCGGCGGCTTGATTTCCTTTTTCAGGAAGCAACGCGCTTCGCGCCCGGTGTAGCCGGGGCGGGCATAGGTGAAGGCGCGGCATTTGTTGTCGGCGGTGCAGGCGGCCTTGCAGGCCTCTTCGCCCTCGCCGTCCTTGAGCTCGAAATTGCGCAGATCGCCGCCGGGGCGGTCGATCGACGTCTCCACGCCCTCGACCCGCGGTTCGATCACGCCGGCGCCGCGCACACCCGAGATGCAGCAACTTCCCGGCACCCGCGCCGGCACCGTGTTCTTCAGCCAGCACACCGCCGCACCGCCTTCGACGTCGGGATAGCTGAAGCTCCACGAGCGGCAGCGGCGGTCGCGCTCGCACAGCAGCGCGCAATCCTCAGGATCGCCTGAAGCGACCGGCGTGCTGAAATAGTCGCCGCCGGGCCGGTCGAACGCAGTCTGGGCGCGCGCCGGCACACTCGCGCATGCGAGCGAAAGCAGCGCGGCGCATACCACGACTTTTGCCAAGACCTTTGCCATGACGGCGCCGGACAGGCGGCCCTTCCCCATCGGAACAGCTTTCGAGTTATTGACGACGCTCGGGTTTTTTCAGCCGGTCATTTGATCGCCGCAAACCTGTATGGGCGATGAACGGCTGAATCCCGACCGGGGGCCGACCGGCCTAAAGCGCGATGCGATGAGGATGACTCGTCATCGCGCTTCAGGTTGTTGTTTAAGCATGATCTTTTCGGAAAACCGCTGCGCGCTTTTCCGGATCAGGCTTTAGAACGCGTATTCCGCGTAGGCCGGTTCCACCGAGCCCTTCCAGGGACCGTTGAACTTGTCCAACATTTCCTCGGCCGGCGTCCGGCCGGAATCGATGATGCGGTCGAGCGGCTCCAGATGCCGCGTTTCGTCGCGGCCGAGCTGGTCGATGCGGCCGCGCCGGCGCAGGCCGGCATGGGCCAGAACGAGGCATTCCTTGGCGATCTCGAACAGATAACGGTTCTTGATCCGCGCCTTGAAGCCGAAGCGCGTCACGTCGTCGCGCAGGGCCTGACGCTCGGGCGCGCTCCAGTGCTTGACGATCTCCCAGGCCGCATCGAGCGCGACGTCGTCATAGAGCAGCCCGACCCAGAACGCCGGCAGCGCCGGCAACCGGCCCCACGGGCCGCCGTCGGAGCCGCGCATCTCGAGATAGCGCTTGAGCCGCACCTCCGGGAAGATCGTCGAGAGATGGTTGGCCCAGTCCGACAGCGTCGGACGCTCGCCGGGAAGGTTGTTGTTGCGGCCGTCGAAGAACGCGCGGAACGAGGAGCCCGACACGTCGATGTATTCCTCGCCGCGCTTGACGAAATACATGGGCACGTCGAGCGCGTAGTCGACATAGCGCTCGAACCCCATGCCGTCCTCGAATGCCCACGGCATCATGCCCGACCGCGCATTGTCGGTGTCGCGCCAGATCTCGGAGCGGAAGGACAGGAAGCCGTTCGGCTTGCCTTCGGTGAACGGCGAATTGGCGAACAAGGCGGTTGCGACCGGCTGCAGCGCGAGCGAAACGCGCAGCTTCTTGACCATGTCGGCTTCGGAGGAGAAGTCGAGATTGGTCTGCACCGTGCAGGTCCGGTACATCATGTCGAGGCCGTATTGGCCGACCTTCGGCATGTAGTTGGTCATGATCTTGTAGCGGCCCTTGGGCATCACCGGGATATCGGCGCGCGACCAGGATGGCGTCATGCCGAGACCGAGGAAGCCGATGCCGAGCGGCGTTGCGATCTCGCGCACCTGTGCAAGATGCGCCATCAGCTCGCTCTGGGTCTGGTGCACGTTCTCGACCGGCGCGCCGGAGAGCTCGAACTGTCCGCCGGGCTCGAGCGATATCGCACCGCCGCCGGTGACGTCGTAGAGGCCGATGATGTTGCCCTTCTCCATGATCGGCTCCCAGCCGAGCAGGAGCTTCATGCCTTCGAGCAACGCACCGATGCCGCGCGCACCCTCGTAAGGCACCGGACGGTGGCCCTCGAGCGTGAACGGCGTCTTCTCGTGCTCGGTGCCCATGCGGAATTCGGACGGGTCCTTGCAGCCTTCCTCGAACCACGAAACGAGCTCGTCGCGCGATTGCAGCGGCGTCATATCGATCTGGTCTCGCGCCATATCAAACTCTAATCAAAAGGCGCTTCGATCGAACGCGCGCGGGTGACGGGATGGTCCGCGAACCCACCGGGCGCACGGACGAGCTGGTGTGCCGCGCGATCATCGCGACGGCGAGGTTTCGTTGACGTTGGCGACGGGCGGCAGTTTCATCTCGCCGCACGAGCAGCCCAGGCGGTCGAGCAGGCCGCTGAGCTTGACGGCATCGGCATCGGACAGTTTCGAACCGACATATTTCTCGATCGCAGCCGAATAGGCGCTCCACATCCGCTTCTGCAGCTCGCGGCCGGCTTCCGTGATCTCGACGAACTGGCCGCGCTTGTCGATCTTGCATTCGCGCCGCGAGGCGAGGCCCTCGTCGACCAGGCGGTCGATCAGGCGCGAGGTGGAATATTGCGGGATCAGCATCTGCCGTTCGAGTTCCACCGGCCTCAGCTCGCCCGAGGGAGCCCGCGACAATTCGAGCAGCGCGTCATACCATGCCAACGGCGGGAAGCCTGCCTTCTTCAGATCCTGCTCGACGCAATCGAGCACGCGGCTCTGTACCCGCATCAGGCGGATCCAGGCGGAAGTCGCCTCGGTCGATGGTTTGCGTTTCATGGTCCCGCTCAAGCTCGTCGTCCGTCTCTTACCCCATTTGATGCAGCTGCATCAATCTTGACTATTTCAAGCAGTTGCATGTAGTCGTTCTTTCGGCCGAACCAAGCGTCAAGAGGAGGAAATTCCATGAAACTGTACTATTCGCCCGGTGCCTGCTCGCTGTCCCCCCACATCGCGCTCCTCGAAGCCGGCCTGCCCTATGAGCTGGTCAAGGTCGATATCCGGGCCAAGAAGCTCGAAAATGGTGAGGACTATCTGAAGCTGAACCCAAAGGGCCAGGTCCCTGCGCTGGGCCTCGACAGCGGTGAGATCGTGACCGAAGGCCCGGTGATTGTCCAGATGATCGCCGATCAGGCATCAAGCAAGGCACTGGCGCCCGCCCATGGCAGTTCCGAGCGCTACAAGCTGCTGGAGTGGCTGAATTTCCTCACCTCGGAGGTGCACAAGAGCTTCGGTCCGATGTTCGCGCCGGCCCTGAACGACGAAGCCAAGGCTTTCTTCAGGGATCGCGTCATGGGCAAGCTGAAATATATCGACAGCCAGCTCGCCGGCCGCGACTACCTCATGGGCAAGCAGTTCACGGTGGCCGACGGCTATCTGTTCACGATGCTGACCTGGGGCGAGCGGATGAAGTTCGACCTCTCCGCGATGCCGAACCTTGCCGCCTACAAGGCCCGCGTCGAGGCGCGGCCGCAGGTGCAGGAAGCGCTGAAGAAGGAAGGCCTCGCGCAGGCGAAGTAAGACCAGCGCACGACGTTCGAGACGACGAAGAGCCGGATCGGCGATCCGGCTCTTTTGCTTGAACCAGTTGCCGAAGCCCGGACGTTCGCGAGGTCCTGGGCATCAATTTTACGAGCATTGTCGGAGTTAACAATAACTCCGCCTTGTGTGTGCGGCAGAGATCACCATCGTTGTGAGAGCAATCCAGTTGGCTCAACTTCAGCCATGTACCGCGATGCGGCCTGAACTGGGAAGCTCTCGTGACAACCGTACTCCTCCTCTTGCTCGCGAGCACGATCACCGGCGTGGCGGCGGGACTCTTCTTCCGAGTCTGGAGTCTGTTGCTGGTCTCGCCGGCGACCGCGATCCTCGTCGCAACGGTCCTTCAGACCTCGGGATTCGGATTTTGGACGGGCATTCCCATCGTTGTCGGCTGCCTGATTGCCGGCCAGGTCGCCTATTTGGCGGCGACGCGCTTTGTGCACAGAGGCGAGCTCTCAATGCAGGACGACGTCGACGGCGACCCAGGTAAGCACGGCCATCGCCATGTCGATGAAGAGAACGAGTAGCGCCAGGCCGACCCAGGAGGGGATTTTTCTGCGCCGCCGGAGGAGCCTGCGGCGCGGCCACGGCTGCCCCAGCCGCAAGAAGGGGGCGTATCTCGCGGCAACGCCGGCTGCGCTGTCTTGAAACACCGTGGGGATCATTGCGGGACACCTTCAATGCTAACCAGCCATCCGATGGATCGTCAGCAAGAGCGGTGCCAGGGCGGAGGGAGCGCGGCCGGGCGGGATTTGGAGCGCCGTTTTCTCGCCATTGGGCGACAGCAATCGGGATAGGGGGAAGCCTCGCGGCTCCGCCC
>NZ_AJQF01000213.1:0-369 GCF_000261705.1 Bradyrhizobium genomosp. III
TTGTCGCTGACCACCATTTTGGGCTTGCCGCGCTCGATGATCAGCCGATCCAGCTCCCGCGCCACCCGGGAGCCAGACAGCGAGGTGTCGGCCACCAGCGTCAGGCACTCGCGGGTGCAATCATCGACGACGGTGAGGATGCGGAAGCGGCGGCCATCGGTGAGCTGATCCGACACGAAGTCGAGAGACCAGCGGTCGTTTGGCGCCATCGCGACCGTCATCGGCGCTCGGGTCCCGATCGCCCGCTTGCGGCCGCCACGGCGACGCACCGCAAGCCTTTCTTCCCGGTAGAGCCGGAACAGCTTCTTGTGGTTGACCACGTAGCCCTCACGCTTGAGCAGAACATGCAGGCGCCGATAGCCGAAGCGA
>NZ_AJQF01000214.1:0-30597 GCF_000261705.1 Bradyrhizobium genomosp. III
GGCGCGAGCTACTGCCGCCTGCGTGAGACCGCGAACCGCTCGCTGAGCCTGATCAAGCTCGGCGCCGCGGTCAACGAGCACTGAGACCTCTCAGGCTCTTGGGGTCATCAGCTTTGCCGACCTTTTCCCACCTAGCGACGACGGCTTCGGCCGCGAGCGCAGTGGACGTCGTTCGTAGCTCACCTGGCACCCGGGCAACGGCTGTCGGCGCGTAGCGCTTGCCTAAGCGACTGACAAAGCCAGCCGCCTCAAGCTCGCCGGCGATCTGAGTCGACCCGACGATCGATCTAGGCCATTCGGTACGCCATGAGCGCTGTGCCTCGGTTTTGTGTACCGGTCAGCGGCTCAAATTCCCTGCAAATGAGCGATTTCAACCACTTGGGTTGGGGGTGGTGCCCAGGAAAGGATTGCATAGGCAGACGCAAAAGGTATTGATTTTGTTATATATTTTCAAGTGATGAGAGCGATTGTTACACACTCGTGTAACTCGCGGGTATCGATCGGCGTGCCCGAAACGTGTGCATTTGGAGGTGAACGGAACTAAAAGGCAATGGTGCCTACACGTCTTCCGTGTATCTTTGGGTTGATTAACTCAAAAGAATCGAGCCAGAGAAATCTTTTTGAAGCCCCGCAGCACTCACGATCTGGATTCCATTCTAGCTGCCCTCCAGCGGGACTACTCGAAGCTTTCCCCTCGAATTCGTAGGGCTTCACATTCGGTAAAGGGTGAATGGGAGGGAGTTACCCTTCATCTCCATTATCCAGCATTCAGACAAGGCGCTGCGACTGTTCAGGAACTCGTCGATGCGCTCGTCCACTATCTGACGCCGTTTGCCTTGCCTCGCTCCGAGATCGCGAAGGTTTACGAACAGTATGGCAAAATCTCAGCAGAGGATTTCTCATTCAGAACCTCCCAATTGTTTCAGTCTGCCGTAAGCCTTTTTAAGAGGGCGAACGAAGCGACTAACAGGAATGGTGAAGCGGGAGAACTTATCCTATTCCTTTTGACTGAGTGGATAATCGGGGCTCCGCAGCTCATTGCTAAAATGTCGCTGAAGACAAATCGCGAGATGCCCGTTCATGGGGCGGATGGAGTCCACGCACGTTATTGCCCGAAGACATCCAAACTCCTTCTCTATTGGGGCGAATCCAAGCTCTACGGAAACGTTGGGCAAGCGATCTCGGCCGCAGTCGAGTCCATCACAGACGCGCTAGACCCGGAGAAGCTGCGCCATGAACTGGAGCTTGTGCAGCGAAACATCGATTTCTCCGGCCTCGACGACATCGGAAAAGCAGCGATATTGAGACACCTCGACCCATACGATGATTCATTCAACGAGCGGCACGACGTTACGACCTGCCTTATCGGTTTCGACTTCGACGCGTTCAAGAAGATCAGCGCAGCCGATGGCGACAAAGCGGACGAAAAATTCTGCAAGCTTGCCGAAAGCGCACTGAGTAAAGCCGCCCAGGACGCTGCACAAAAGCTGAAAGCGGCGGGGCTTGCCGACCGGCCGATTGAGCTTTTCTTCCTCCCTCTCCCTTCCGTTAAGGCGCTCAGAGATCTTTTTCAGAAAAAGATTGGTTGGAAGGAATGATACAATCTCTCGCGGACCAAGTTTGGGGCAATCCCAAGTTTCACGCGGCATCGAAACGCGTAGAACTCGCTTGGCTCTCGAAAGACATAGGAATCGGGACACCGGGCGGGATCGAGGAATGCGAACCACGACGACTGATGCAGGCCGCTGCCATACTCGCATGTTCTACGAACGACGATCATAGAAGGTCCGCTTTTAGGATCGCGACTTGCGCCTATGAACTGTTCGGGACCGAGCACTACCCACTCGACCAAGCCCTGAGAGTCGTCTTAGCCCGATTGGGCAATTTTCCATCGTTGGAAACGCGCGCTCAAGTGAAAGAGGCGCTATCCTCCCTACCGTTTTCGCTTGCTGCTGAAGAGATCAACTCCGTTGACGCGAGAACCATTGAGTTCAATGAACGGCGCGTTTGCCTCACAGACTTTCAATACCGCCTTTGGACTAACTTGACCGCGCGGCGGCGCGTTGCGTTAGCAGCCCCAACCTCGGCAGGTAAAACGTTCGTATTACAGGCCTATCTGTCCTCGTTGTTAACGCCTAGTGCATCGGATTCGGTTGTTTACATTGTTCCCACACGGGCGCTGATTGCCCAGGTTGCCGATGACGTGGCGAAGCAATTCCGGGATTTGAATCTTCCCACTCCAAATATTGTCACTGTTCCTATCGAAGCCGAGGCCGAACTGCTAGGCCGCACAATATATGTGATGACGCAGGAGCGCGTTCAGCTGATTCTAAATTCCCATCCCCACTTCAACGCATCCACCATAATTGTTGACGAAGCGCACTCTATTGCGGACGGCTCGCGGGGCATTCTCTTGCAATGGGTCGTCGATGAACTGCTCGCACGTAATTCCAATGCTCAAGCTCTCTTCGCGAGTCCGACCATTCGTAATTTGGATGTCTTCGGACGGCTCTTTGGATTGCCCGATGTCGCCCAATTCTCTTCCATCGAACCAACGGTGGCCCAAAACTTCGTAACCGTGGAAATTCTGTCGGCCACCAATGGCAAGCTAGTCATTCAAACGATGGGGGACGGCTCGCAGCCCGCCCACGAAGTCGCAAGAACTCAGCTGAATCAAACGACCGCTAGCCGGATCGACAAGCTTGTTCACGTATCTGCCGCACTGGGCCGGAACCAATCCAACATCGTGTATGCGAATGGGCCCGCCGAAGCTGAGGACATCGCAATTCAGTTAGCCGATCTCCTCTCTGATCGCGAGCCGAGCGCTACCCAACTAGGCCTCGCGGAACTGGCCAGCGAGGCGGTTCACCCGCAGTTCGTGTTAGCCGAATGCGTTAAGCGCGGGGTCGCCTTTCACTATTCGAATATACCGACACAAATCCGTCGGGCCATTGAGAGCGCTGCGGCCAGTGGAGAGATCGATTACTTGGTCTGCACAAGCACTTTGCTTCAGGGCGTCAATCTCCCGGCCAAAAACATTTTCATGTGCCTGCCGGAGAAGGGGCGCAGAAAGCCGCTCGAATCGACCGATTTTTGGAATTTGTCTGGGAGAGCTGGCCGCTTGCGGCGCGAGTTTCAGGGGAACATATTTCTGATCGATTACGATCATTGGAAGAAGAAGCCTTTGGACGGCCCAAAAGACTCTGTAGTCGTCCCGGCCCTTGAGACTAGCATTCGCGAGAGAGAGTCTCAGTTACTAGATATGATTGGCGATAGTAAGAGAGTTTCACGTGGGGACGAACTAGACCTCGAAACCACATTCGTGCGTCTATATTCTGATCACAAACTCGGCGGACTCCTGGCCACACTTGAGAGGGTTGGCTTGCATTCTGATAGCACGCAGGCAATCGCCATTTCGAAAGCCCTCGGTTCGGCGGAACTGAATGTGAGTATCCCCGCGCAGATTATACGAAGAACGCCGAATATATCAGCACACAAGCAGCAGCTTCTCTTCGATCGGTTGACTTCAACGATCAAGCAAGGACCTGACGCCGCAAAAGCGTTGATCCCAAAACATCCCCGGGAGCCAGGAGCTTTCGATTCTTACGCTGCGATTTTGAAACTGTGCCATGAATTGATACTTGGCATCGACACGACGAGGAATCTTCACAGATTCCATGCTGTAGTGGCAGTAAAATGGATGTCAGGACTATCGTTACCGCAGATCATCGACGAACAGATCAGGCGCAACCCTAAGAAGACCGCCCGAACCACGATCCGCGAAACTCTCGATCTAATCGAAGGACAGATACGGTTTCAAGCAGTTCGGCTCTTTGGATGTTACCACAACCTGCTTGTTTACGCGCTGCAGAGCTCTGGACACGCAGATTTTGTGAGCAGTATCCCCTCATTGCCGCTCTATCTAGAGATCGGCGCATCTGACAGAACAATGATCAGCTTCATTTCGCTTGGGTTATCGCGCGTTGCAGCCATGAAGCTTAACGAACAGGCTGCACGCAAGGACATGGATGTGGCCGGCGCTAAAGAGTGGCTCCGCTCTCGTCCGCTAGAAACATTAGGCTTGTCTGCTCTTCTCCTGGCTGAGGTGCAATCGATAGTCGGGCAGTAAAGACGCTCCTAAAGAAGGATTAATAGCCGGCTGCTCGTCATCGGGTCGCTAAGGGCTTGCAATTTCCCCTGTAGCGGCAAGATGCAGCGTCTGTCGATACTCAAGGGCCTCCGCCACCTCCGTGAACTCAAGCAATTCACCTGTAAGAGCGTGAAGATGCTTTTTAACCTGGAGCGGAGTCGCCTTAAAGAATTCGCGACGGCGATTGACGGTGTTGACGCGGAGATCTCCGAGTCGCCCATGAAGTGCTGCCTCTATTCCTACAGCATCATTCGAGAAGAAAAGCGCGTGAACATCAAAATTAAAGGGCACGGAGGCGTCACTGAGTTCCTTTATGCGATCCATCGGGTCAAGGCGGCGGGTCATTCCAACCTTCACCATCTGCTCACCGAAGGAGCCTATGTTGGAGATGACGTAAACATATCCGGCTCGAATGTTGGCGGCACGCGCGTCGACACTCTCGATCGCCTGGTCAACCTCTGCAAGCTGCTCACGCAGCCTCTGTGATCCTTCAGTGTCGCCGTTGGCTTCCAAAGCCGCCAATGCATTTGAGTAGTGTTGCTTTTCTTTTTCCAATTTGGCCCGCTCGCGCTCCATCTCCTGCTGCGCTTTCCGTTCCTCTCGCAGGCGCTCCCGCTCCTGGCGTTCAGCCTCCTTTTCCTCCGCTTGCTTCTGGAGAAAATCAGCAGTCAATGCCAACTCGTCGACGCGAAGCTGGTAGTATGCAGGGGATATTTGAATTTGCATTGTCGCGCCAAGACGCTTGATGATTTCCTCGACCTTGCGAAGGCGCTCTAATGCGCTATCGAGTTTATAAGGTTTGTGGCCCCGCACCAAAGTATCGGCCTCGGCATTGAACGCCCGCAACATCAGTTTGGAGAAATCTTGCACCATCTTTCGGCCTTCCTGGGCCGAGCCATTCACCGTCCAGTCAGTGGTAGCTAGTATCGCGCCGCCATCGCGCTTCGTTGCGGACTTAATCGATGCCTGCAATCGCTCGAGCGCCTGCTGATATGCGACCGCATCGGATAGGGGGTGGCGGTAGTCATAAATGCCGACTTCTTGGAGTATGACTGCTTCCCTTGTCTCTACCACGATCTGACGAGCTTCTTCGTTTTTGGCATCGACCAGACGGCTAGCTGCTTCAACCTGCTCTTTGGATGACGCGACAAGCGCATCTAGCTTCGCGATTTCAGTTTGCGTTTCCTGCTTTCGCTTCTCTAGCTCCAAGATTGACAGTCCGCCCAGTTCAGCAAGTTGCGCCAGCGCTTGATCACGTTCTGCCTGGATCGCTTTCGCGTCCGCAACCAAGCTGCGTCCAATTTCGGCAAGCTTTTGCGTCTTCGCTTCCTCAGCGCTCAATCGCGCTTGCAAGTCGTCCACCTCCGCCGACAGTCGCCGGGCAAGCTTTCGAGCTCCAAAAAAGGGGACGGATATGGCGTTGCTAGACATCAATCTCTTCGCGAATGACTTGGATAGGAAACCGTTTGCTTTTTCCAAACTACTAATGGTTGCAGTCTCGCGCAACTCGCCAAAGGTCCATGAATCAGCCTCGCGAAACAGCGCGGTAATTCAGTGCGGGCATCAGGGTTTCCGGTTGCTCCGGCCGCTCTCCTGCGCTCCGGGCGAAAACTGCGCGAGGGTCGAAAAACTAAGAGGTCACCTCGTGGCGTCGGCGACGAGCTTTCCCCCCATGCCCCTCACCAATTTCTGACACATCGTTCAGCGCCGCTTCCCGGACTTCGGCGCTCCTGCTCCGTGCGGCCATTGGCACGCTCGCGCGCCATCACCGCCACTGCGTGAGTCGTTTTACTCAGGCGATCTCTCTTGAGTTGCGCCTAGCTGATCGAGCCCTCGGCTGGCAGTCATTGGCCCTCCTGCCCGCGAGCAAGTGTTCCGAAAACCCCTGCCGATGGGGGGCGTTGGTCGTGCTGATTTTGCTGGGTTTTTCCAATTGCTCCCCATGGTTCGGAAATCACTTGTCTTCGGAACACCGCAACGAGCGCAAATCTATCTTGAAATCTCTAAATCTCTTCTATAGATAGATTTCGAGATTGGAGGAGATGATGCGCAGTATTTCGCTTTCGACTGATGTATTCGCCGCCATCTGGCAGGCCCGCCAAGATGGAGAGGAAACCGAAGACGCGATCCTGAGACGCATTCTGGGATTGCCACCTCAAACGGCTCCTGAGTCGGCCGGAGGTCGCATGGGTGGCTTTTACGACGAGCGCAGCGGCGTGCACTTCCCCCAGGGCCAGCGGATTTATCGGACCTACAAGGGGCACAAGGTCGAGGCCATCGCCCAATTCGACCGGTGGTTTATGCCTGCCACAGGGCAGTCATTCCATTCGCTCCACAAGCTCAGCCAAGCGGTCAACAACGGGAAGCACGAGAACGCTTGGCACAACTGGAAATACCGCGATCCGGAGACCGGCGAAGAACACGTGATTGACCATCTCCGTAAGACGCGGGGGGAGGACCAATCATGACCAAGCGCGTCGCAATCTATCTCCGTGTCTCCACCGTGGAGCAGACCGTCGAAAACCAGCGGCGTGAACTTATGGCAGTAGCCGAGCGCAGCGGTTGGCAGGTCGTGCATGTCTTCGAAGACGCAGGCGTCTCCGGGTCCAAAGGGCGCGACCACAGGCCCGCTCTGGCTGCCATGATGAAAGCGGTCAATCGACGCGAGATCGACATCGTGGCTGCATGGTCCGTTGACCGATTAGGTCGGTCGCTCATCGAACTCATTGAGGTGCTGAAGGACCTGCACGCAAAGAGCGTCGACTTGTTCCTGCATCAGCAGGGCCTCGACACTTCCACCTCGTCCGGCAAGGCGATGTTTCAGATGCTGGGCGTCTTCGCAGAATTTGAACGTGCGGTGATCCGCGAGCGCGTGATCGCAGGCCTATCGAGAGCAAAGGCCGCCGGCACCAAGTTGGGCCGGAAGCCTATAGACGATGGAAAGGAAGCGAACATCAGGTCCCTCCTCGCCGAAGGGCAAGGCGTGCGGCGCATCGCGCGAAGTCTCCATGTCGGGGTGGGAACGGTGCTCCGGGTTCGTGACCGCCAAGCATCAAGCGTGAGTGCAGCAGAATGAATGTGCTAGCCCGAGTAAATATCGTGGACGCGGATGCGATCCTCAAACGATGTCTGGACTATCTAGGCCCAGCCGAAGACTTCCTTGCAGGTCGTCGCAAAGAGCTGCCCGACGCGAGTCGCCTTGCCAAGCCATTTGGCTGCATCCTTGAGGCAAGAGCTGATGGGGAAGATTTATTTAATCTCGGAACTCCATTCGTTGCCGCCAAAATCGAGGACCTTGATGCACCGGATGAGGAGCGACGGGAGCGATACTTCGATCCATGGGATTATGCGTTGATGCTGGTGATGTTGTTAGCTGGGGCTCGCTTCCGATTCGACCGCTCGAAATACGCTCGTTACTACTTCCTTGCGTATGTCGGTCCCGTTGGGAAGGTGGGCAATCACTCCCTTCGCCGAATCATCATGAATCCGCCGCCAGCGTCAGATGTCCGACAAACACGCAGGACCCCGGACGCCCATCTCGACTATCGCCGCGCCGGCCTTAAAGCGATCGCCAAGCGCGTCGTCAGAAAGCTGGGACAGATGACGCGGTCTCACTCTCGCGGGCGCGAGGATTCCATCGCATTTGCGGTTGAGCTTTTCGCGCGGCAACTAGCAACCCATGGCGCAGATAGATTCCTGGGCCTGAATGTTGCGGACTATGAGGCACTCTTGCGCCGCGCGGTAGCTGTTGCTGATGCGATGCACAGTGCAGTTCATGATTTGAAGGCCGGTGAGTAAGATGGCCCGCTCCCCGCACGGGCGGCGTAAGCGCATCGGCAAACTCAAAGCGCGTGTTAACTCGGACGCCGACGATCACTTTCTAAGATGCACTATGATCGGATGTGGGCGGCCGACAGCACGCGCCGCGAAACAGGGATTGAGCGCCACCCTTTGCCGCAAGCATTTGCTTCACAGGCAGCGGCATGGGTCTGCATGGTGCGCAACCCCGGCGGCTACTGCCCTCAGACCCTATGTTCGAGCAGCTCGTTCGTTCATCAGCTTGAATCGAGCTGATCCCTACGTCAGCCACGCGCTCGCCGCCCTAGGAGTTCTCATGGCGTCGGCTGGTCCGGCCGAGATCGCGTCGCGGCTCCGTGGCGTTCCCGCAGAGCGCCGCGCCAGAATCGCCCTAGCGAGGCTCCGGGAAGCTGGCATCCATCCCGAGCGGCTTCTTGCCGTCACGATCGCGGTGCACTCACTTATTGAAGAGGCGCCTCAGGTCGTTCACCGGATCAGGGAATGGCGCATCGTGGCCATCGCCAAAGGCTGTCATCGGCTCGCCAGTGTTTACCGGCCATGGACGTTTATCGGAGCAGATGGCCGAGTTCGCCGCGCCACAAAACAAGCCTATCCGCGAAGTGCCGGCCGCGTGCTGCGCTATCTCGGTGGAATGATCGAGCGCGAGAGTGGGTGGGTGATCGAGAAGCACCTGGCTGCGGTGGTTGCGCACAAGGTTGCTAGATACGGCGCCCATCCTGCCATTACAAACCCGCTCAAATTCGCCCTTCCGGGCGGCCATCACGCCCATCCCTGAAAATTTCCTGATGACACTTTTGCGAGAGATCACACCCGACGGTGGCGGTGCACACATCTTGAAGCACCTGCCCGGTTACATCACGCCCGGCCCAAAGCGGCGCCGGCTGGTTCCGATACGCTGCGAGCCCCGCTGGCGTGCCGCGGCACCTTCGTTGCAGCAAGAGGTCGCCCGGCTTATCGAATTGCTGACGAAGCAAGAGCCGCCAAGACAGCGCCGCCGCCGGCCGAGAGATGAAACCACGTTCCACCTCGCCATTGAGTGCATAGCGTGCAATCTACTGGCGGTCTCGCTGGCCGCTCCCGAAAGGCCCCTCGCAGTTACGTTGGCGAACTCCGCTTCGCAACTTACTCCGATCTTCGGCAAGCCCGCTCGCAAGGTAATAGACCTGATGACCGGGCTGGGGCTCATCACCAAAGTAAAGGGCTACCCCTATCGCGGCCCCACGACGATCCAAGCCACGCCGAAACTTCGTGAGCGCTTATCGTTGGGCCAGATCAAGTGGAATGCGTTACGACTTGAAAACAATACTGAGGTGTTGGTCCTCAAGAGTGGTAGCAGAGACAAGCCGACCGAGGATGATGATACCGATGCGATGCCAACTCGTAGCGCGAGCGCGATAGATAAAGACCGGCTTGATTCTCTTGCTGAAGATGTGCGGAGCATCAACGCAGCAATCCTCGAAGCGCCTATCGAATGCTATCGAACCGCGATGGCGCATGTCAGCGAACGCCCCGGAGCGGCGATGGCGAGTTTGATGACATTGCACCACCTGAGCCTAAGGCGGATTTTCAACGGCTCGTGGCACGAAGGCGGTAGACTATTCGGCGGTTTTTGGCAGACCATGCCAAGGCCGGACCGGTTCAAGCACCTTCGCATCGCGGGTCAGGGCATCGGTCTGGTCGACTACGGCCAGCTGTTTCTTCGGATTGCATATGCAGACGCTGGTTCAACGCCAGTGCCCGGCGACCTCTACGACCTAACCGGGCAGGACACCCTTAGGCCAGGCTGGAAGCCGCTGCGCGACGCCCGCAAAAAATTGGTCAACGCACTTTTCTTTCGAAGGGCACCACTCAAACAATGGCCGGGGGCAACGCTTGCCGAGGTGGCCCAAATACGCAGCGCCTTTCAGCGAGGGACAAAGCCTAGCGACGCCATTCAAGCAATCAAAGATAAGCACGCACCGATCGCTCATTTGTTCGAACGGGGGCACGGCCTCCGCTTCATGCGGATTGAAGGCGATCTCATTGTGGCTGTAACGCTGGCCTTATTCAGGCGCGGCGTGTTTTCTCTTCCAATTCACGACGCCGTGGCCGTGCCTAGAAGCGACGTAGAAGTGGCGGCGACAGTAATGCGGGCGGAGGCTAGGCGGGCTATCGGCGCCGATGTCCCGGTTGAAATTCAATTCGCCGTGAGATGAATGACGCTTGTCGCGACGGTTCAGCTTACCGTTCCTCTATAGCAGCTAGAAGGGGGAACTCAGAGGGTTCAAACTCGCAGGTTCATCGCAGCAGACTCTAGGCTACCTTCAAGTGAAAGGGCGGCACCACCCCCTCCTCCATTGTCACCCTTAGTGCGTCCTGCAAGGGTCAGCCTTCACCAACCCTGAAGGGTCACCTCCAAGCTCGGGTGAGTGACCACCACCCTCCTACATGGCCCCCGAAAGGGACTATTTTCCCGTCTCCTCCATAGGGCCGAACCATGTGCACGGACCAAGGCGGCCTCAATTCATCCTCTGACGCAGCTTCCTAATGATCTCGCGGAGGTCATCGGCATATTCCTCGATGATGCGTCGAGCCTCCTCCAAGCGCGTCGGCTTGGGCGTCGGACGTTTCTCGGGCTCGGGCTCATCCATGCCTAAGACTTGGTAAGAGGACGACAGTAGTCATTGCGCTAAATCAACGGTCCTCTTCAAAGCCAACTTGAGGTCCGGTGCTAAAAGTGACCTGCCTGACACACCGGACGAGATTCGGGACTAACCCAGGGTCCTCTTCTAGGGCACCAGTAAGCGATCAGGGGTCGTCTTCAGGGCACGGGCCAACAGTTGCGGGTGCCCCTCTCTGCACATAGGCCAGAGAGGCAATGTCGGCAGGGTTTAGGTTACCTGTCCTTTTCGGCACGGTTCCTCAAGTGAGGACTGTCGTGCAATACCACGTTCAGCAGGGAATTATGGACCTCCAGTGATCCGTTGTATTTGATGAACCCAAGCTTGCGGAACTTGTTCATGAACATGCTGACGCGCGACCTTGTGGTCCCGACCATCTCCGCGAGTGTCTCTTGGCTTATCTTCGCTATGACCGGCTCTGGCTTACTCTCCTTCCCGAAGTTGGCCATCAGGAGGAGCACCCTCGCCAAACGCTTTTCACTGGAATTAAAAAGTTGGTCGACCAAGTCCTCCTCGACTCGGGCGTTTCTCGACAAGAGGTGAGCCATGAACATCTCAGAGAACTTCGGCTCGTCATGAAGCACACGCACGATAGCTGCCTTTTCGAGCCGCATGATGACGCACTCCGTCACCGTCACGACCGTCGCCACCCGCAGCGGATGCCCATTTAGGCAGCTCTCACCGAAGAAGTCCCCATTTCCGTGGAGCGCGACGACCGCCTCCTTGCCCTGCTCGGAGACGACGCAGACCTTGACCTTGCCCTCCTGAATGTAGAAGACCGCATCACCGGGGTCTCCCTGAGAGAAGACCTTCCGATTCTTCCGATAGTTTGAAACGGTCCTCCCCGAGGCCACGGTGTGGAGGAACTCCTGGACGTCGAAGGGCTGCTTCTTCGTTGCCTTGGCCACGCTTCCCGCCTTTAATTATCAACTGGCTTACATTCTAGGGCAAACCGATCATCAGGAAAACCCGGCCGGATGCCAGTGGCAGTGTAGTGGCACGTTTCGCCGGCGGCCAAGTGAGCACTAAAGCTCAGACTTCGGCTCCAAATGTGCGCAGTCTCGTTCGTTATGGAGATGCCGAACCAAGGCGTCCCTGTAAGCGAGGAGCTGAATTATGGGTGTCATCCTTCCGTTCGTATCAGCCGGCGCATTCGAGCCCAACGATATTGAGGCGATGTCCCTAGCTTGTGAGGAAGTTTGCGATTATCTTCATGTCAATGGCGACGCGCGGGCTCGTGAGACCATCGCTGCGAGGGTCATCGAGCTAGCGCAACGCGGCGAACGTTGCCCCTCGGTGTTACCTGACCAGGTGCTTGCGGAAGCGAACGCCGGGCCCGGACGATGGCTGATAAGACTCGGAGACGGCGAGGCGACTCCCGCTAACGATGACCTCAGGCTGTCCGCCTCTGGTCCTAGGCCGAAGAATACTTGAGCCCGAGATAATCTCTCTCGCCGGCAAATCGGACTGTCGAGCCACATTGCCTCGACCACCGCTTATCGCCCGAATGCGACGGATCTGTCCTAATCTCGTTCTTCATTAACTTTTCGAGGGTGATCAAGATTGACCATATATCTGGCGCCGCACATGACAGATTGCATTGATCATCGCGTGGCCATTGGTATCTATCGGTGATGAGAACGCCATAAGCGCTCCCGCCTCCTTCTCCGGAAAGGAGACTCGCGCCATGCAGCTAAGACGCCGCATCAAGCAAACCACATCCCTTGAAGAACGCCTTTCCGAACAAGCGCTGCGCTTGCGCGATGAAGCCAAATCGCTTCCACCAGGTATCGAGCGGGAGCGGGCGATCCGCAAAGCCCGGCAAGCCGAGACCGGCGCACACATCAGCGAATGGCTAAACTCGCCCGGGCTACAATCGCCAAAGTGAGCGTCGTAGCAGGAGGCAGTCTGGACTGTGCCGATGGGATGTCAGAGCAGGATGTTGCTCGGTTCCGCGCTCAAGCCGACGAGTGCCGTCAGTGGCGAGCAGGCGGTTAACCCGCTCGACAAAGAGGCGTGGTTGCGCTGGCCGGCGAGTGGATAAAGCTGGCACAGAATGCCGAAGGTGATCGCCGCCGAGAGTAAGGCCACATCAATTGGTGCCTCTTTCCATCCACGTGTCAGATACCGCTTCTGGCCTTAAAGACCTTGCAGGACCGAAGGGTTTTGTCGGCTTACGGTGGCTTAGGCGACGTCGAGTGCCGGGAACCTCGCAATAGCATTCGCCTTAGCCTTGATGGTCACATCTCCGTAGCCCTCCGAGACACTGCGCGGCGCATGCCCCTGTATGGCGTCCAGCACGCGCATCTCGACGCCTTGATCAATGCCCACCGTCTTGAAGCGATGGCGCCAGCCGTGGCTAGGATCAACGTTCTTGTCCTTCACCACCTCGCGAACAAACTCATTGACCTTATTTCGCACCGTCTTCACCGCGTTGCGCACCCCTAGCTCACCGGCCTTGGGATCGATGAACAGATAGCCGCCCTTCGACTTCTCATAGAACTCCAAGAAGCCTTCCTCGGTGATCTGCCGATGGAGCACGACATCACGCGCCTCATCAGTCTTCACCGGCCCCGCCTCAGGCGTGACATGCAGCACCCAGAGCTTGCCTTCGCGCCGCAGGTCCTCCTTGCGAATTTGGATCATCTCGCCCACGCGGGCACCCGTGAAAGCACATAGCCACGGCACCCACCGCTTTGCCGCCGCCAGCTTCGGGGCCTCCCGGCCCGGCACGAACTCGCGAGCGTGCCTCAGGATGGCGATAGCCTCCGAATCATAGAACCCCTTGGGCCGGAGCTTGCGCGGCTTGCCGACCTTGATGGTGATCCCTTCGGCCGGATTGCTGGGCAGCCTACGATTGACCACCGCCCACCCGAACAGTGTCTTCAGGCCCGCGAGATCGCTGTCCTTCACGGTCTTCGGGCTAACGCCGCTCTGCACGCGATAATCCTTGAAGCAAACGATGTCCTCCGGTGTCACTCGGCTCGCGGTGTCATGCTTCAGGAATGTCACAAGACGCGCCATCGAGTTGCGATAGCTCTCATAGGTGCTCTGCTTGCGCCCTGCCAGCTTGGCTTCCTTCCACCAGTCCTCGACCAACCCGGTGAGGGAGTTCTTGGAGGCGCCCCGCTTTGGCTTTTCCTTCAGTGCCCTTTCAGGCGCCTGCCAGTCCGGGAAGCGGGCGGCCTTGAGGTCCGGCGCATAGTCCCCTCCCGCATTGCGCTGACGGCTCATGAAAGCGTCCCGCAACGCCATCCAAAAAGCGACCAGCAACATGGCGCGCGTTTCGCTGTCCACGCGGCGAATGCCCTTGGTCAGCAAGAGGCGATCCACGATAGGGCCAAGCGGCTTTTCCAAGTGCTTGGGGTCGCCATCCTTGCCGACCTTCTCCCACATCGCCACGACGGCCGCCCATTGAGCTTCTTGCTCGTCCTGACTGTCGGTGTCTGGCGCCCAGCCAACTCCGGGCGTGTGCACCATGGCGACACTCCGGGCGCGGCTCTCGCTGTCCGCCCAAACGCGATAGAGTTCGCCCGCCAAGGCCGTCGCCTGTCGGTGGCTCAGATGCACAGGGGCATCATTGCGGAGCGCTGCCCAGACGGATTCCAGATAGGCCGCCGCGAGCGCCTGACGGGTCTTGATCTCGCTGGGGTCTGTGGTGCGAAGGGAGAACCGGACTGCCTGAGCGCCCTCGCGAAGCGTCACAAAAACGAAGCTATCACCGAGCGGAATCGCCAGTTCGAAACCGACTGCTTTGCGTCGGACATCAGCCGGAATGCGCTGCACGAAAAGAGGAAAGCGAGACCCGTCCCGGCGCATCGGCCGAACAACCCTGAACAGCAATGTTACACCCCATTGTTACACAGTCGGGGCCAACGCAACACTCTGAAAGGGCTTATCTATCTGGATTTGTTTGCGATCCAGAAAAGCATGGTGCCCAGGAAAGGACTCGAACCTTCACGGCCGTTAAGCCACTGGCACCTGAAGCCAGCGCGTCTACCAATTCCACCACCTGGGCATGCCGTTTGGGGCACGGAGGCGGTTACTACGGTTCGGTGACGCCGTTGTCAATTCATGCGTGACCCGGGTTTGGGGATGCCGATTGCGCATCGCAAACCGGCCCGATACAAGCCTGACAAGACGCACTCTTTTCCGCAGGAACGGCTCCCATGGCATCGAATCTGGACACGCTCGTCACGGTTTTCGGCGGATCGGGGTTTTTGGGCCGGAATGTCGTCCGCGCGCTGTGCAAGCGCGATTACCGGGTCCGGGTCGCGGTGCGGCGGCCGGAACTGGCCGGATACCTCCAGCCCTCCGGCAAGGTCGGGCAGGTCCACACCGTGCAGGCCAATTTGCGCTATCCGGCCTCGGTCGAGGCGGCGCTGCGTGATTCGCACGTCGTCATCAACCTCGTGGGCGTCCTCACCGAGGGCGGCGCGCAGACCTTTGACGCCGTCCAGGCCAGGGGTGCCGAAACGGTCGCCAAGGCAGCGGCCGCGGCCGGCGCCCGCCTGGTGCATGTCTCGGCGATCGGGGCCGATGCCGAATCGCCCTCGCGCTATGCCAAGGCCAAGGCGGCCGGCGAAGCCGCGGTGTCGGCTGCGGTGCCCTCGGCCACGATCTTCCGCCCCTCCGTGATGTTCGGCCCCGAGGACCAGTTCACCAACCGGTTCGCCGCGCTGGCCCGGATGTCGCCGGTGCTGCCGCTGATCGGCGGCGAGACCAGGATGCAGCCGGTCTATGTCGGCGACGTCGCCACCGCGATCGCGGACGCCGTCGACGGCAAGGCCAAGGCGGGCGCGACCTACGAGCTCGGCGGGCCGGAAGTGCTGACCATGCGCGAGATCATCGAGGCCATCCTCGAGATCACCGCGCGCAAGCCGGCGCTGATCCCGCTGCCGTTCGGCCTCGCCCGCTTCCAGGCGAACTTCCTGCAATTCGCGCCGGGCGCCTTCAAGCTGACGCCGGACCAGGTCACGATGCTCGAGCGTGACAATGTCGTGTCGGATGCGGCGAAGGCCGCCAGCCTGACGCTGGAAGGGCTCGGCATAACAGGCGATTCGCTGGAGGCGATCGCCCCGCAATATCTCTGGCGCTTCCGCGCCGCCGGTCAGTTCCAGCGTATGAGCGTGTGAGGTGGGTGTCACCTCTCCCGCTTGCGGGAGAGGGAGCAGACCCGCCGCCGCGGCTACAGCCTCAAAACTTCAGCTTCTTGAACACCGCTTCCGGCAGCGTCTTGATGATCAGCATCACGAGGCGCCATTTGCCGCTGACATAGACGACGTCGGTCTTGTTCTCGACTGCCCGGAGAATGGCATCGCCAACCACCGGCGCTTCGACGGTGAGCGGGCCGATCAGCTTCATGCCATCAGTCATCTTGGTGCGGACGAAGCCGGGCTTGACGGTGACGACATGCACGCCGCCAAGGCTGGCGCGGGCGCGCAAGCCCGACAGGAAAGCGGAGAAGCCGGCCTTGGCCGAGCCATAGACATAGTTCGAGGCCCGGCCGCGATCGCCGGCCACGGACGACACGCCGATAAGCGTGCCGCTGCCGCGGCCTAAGAATTTTTCGGCGAACAGGCCGAGGATCAGCGAGGGGCCTTCGTAGTTCGAACGCATGATCGCGGTGGCGTGGACGAGATCGCTCTCGGCATTCTGCTGCATACCGAGCAGGCCGACGATCGAGATGACGACATCGGGCAATGCCGGCAGGCCGCTCACAAAGCCCTCGAATGAGGCGGTGTCGAGCACATCGAATTTGTAGAGACCGACGTCGATCGCGTAACGCGCGCGCAGATCGGCCGCGTCAGGCTCCAGCGCGGCGACGTCGCGGCCTGCGAGGCCGACATCGTAGCCGGCTTTGGCGAAGGCACGCGCGGCGGCGCGGCCGATGTCGGAGGAGCCGCCGAGCACCAAGACAGATTTGCGTGACGTCACGGCCTAGACCTCATCAAACAGACGCTGTGAAAGTTTCGATCGGATATTGCCGGCGGGATCGAGCGATTTGCGGATCGCGTTGAAACGCTGCAAGGCAGGATAGCCCGCCGCGAAGGTCGCGCGCGACTGGCGCGCGTCTTTCGCCAGATACAGCCGGCCGCCGGCGGCGACGACCAGGCGATCGATCTCGTCGAGGAAATTCAGGATGTCGCCCTTCACCGGGAAATCCAGCGCCAGCGTGTAGCCGGGCAGCGGGAACGACAGGATGCCGTCACCCTGCCCGAGCTTCTTGAGCACGGCGAGGAAGGAAGCATCGCCGCGCCGCGCGACACGATCGAGGATGTCGCCGAGCACGCCGCGCGCGCCGGCTTGCGGGATCACGCATTGATGCTGCAGGAAGCCGCGCTTGCCATAGATGCGATTCCACTCACCGACGCTGTCGAGCGGAAAGAAATACGGATAGAGCGAGACCACATGGCTGCCGCCGGCGCGCCGCGCGCCCATGCGATAGTAAAGTTCGTTGAAGGCGCGGACGCTGGTGCGGTTCAGTGCCATCGACGGCAGGTCGACGGGCACGCTGAGGCGAGACTCCTTGCCGACCGGAAATGCATCGGCGCCTTCCGCCAGCTCGCCCCTGCCCGCGTGCTCGCCGAGATAGATCAGCGAACGGCCGAGATCGCGCCCCCGTGCCACGCAATCGATCCAGGCCACCGAATAGGTCGCGGCATCGCCCGCCTCGAGCGCGCGCATCGCGGCATCGAGATCAGACGCGGAGATCACCCGCTCGCGGATCCACCCGGTCTCGACCCGGCGCAGCCGCATCGTCGCTTCGAGGATGATGCCGGTCAGGCCCATGCCGCCGACGGTCGCGAAGAAGGCATCGGAGTTCTGTTCACGCGATGCCTCGATGACCTCGCCCTGCCCGGTGCGCAGCAAAAGGCTGTCGACATAGCGACCGAAGCCGCCCTCGCAATGATGGTTCTTGCCGTGGACGTCGGCGGCGATGGCGCCGCCGATCGAGACGAAGCGGGTGCCGGGCACGACGAAAGGCAGAAAGCCACGCGGGCCAAAGGTGTCGATCAGGTCCGACAGGAGAACGCCGGCTTCGAGGCGGATGCGCCCGGTTGCCGGATCGAACGACCTGACCCGGTCGAAGCCGGTCATGCCGATCGTCCTGACGGCGCCGATCGCGGCATCGCCATAGGCGCGGCCGTTGCCGCGCGCGACGGTGCCGGCCGAGATGGCTTCGCCGACTGCCGCGAACGAGCGCGGGCGCAGCACATCGCTATCGACGACCGGGAAACGCCCCCAGCCGCTGACGAGGGTCATGGCTCAGCTCCTGCGCCGGACGCGCGCCGCCCGGCGTTGGAAACTGACTACCCATCAAAAGCTTATTTTGGGTTGAAAACGCCTGCCAGCCGAACTGCCGTAGCCCGGATGGAGCCAGACAGTTAACGCCCCAGCGCCAGCGCGATCAGGCCGAGCGTGCCGACGATGACGCGCCACCAGGCGAACACCACGAAGCCGTGCCGGGTGACATATTCCAGGAACGTCTTGACCACGATGATCGCGGTGATGAACGACACCACGAAGCCGATCGCGACGATGCCCATGTGGTCCATCGTCATCTCGGAGCGGTTCTTGTAGAAGTCGTAGGCGAACGCACCGATCATGGTGGGGATGGCGAGGAAGAACGAGAACTCCGCCGCCGCGCGCTTGTCGGCGCCCAGGAACATCGCGGCGACGATGCTGGCGCCGGAACGCGACACGCCCGGGATCATCGCCACGCACTGCGCGATGCCGATATAGAGATACATCAGCAGCGGAAACCTCGTGGCGTCATGCTCGCGCGGCTTGAGATCGAGCTTGTCGACCCAGAGCAGGATGGCGCCGCCGACGATCAGCGTGAAGCACACGACCCAGGGATTGAACAGCACGCTCTTGATGTATTTGCCGGCGACGAGGCCGACGATCACAGCCGGCAGGAACGCGACCAGCACGCCGAGCACGAAGCGGCGCGAATAGGTGTCGCCCGTGAAGAAGCCGATCACGACATCCCAGAGCTTCTTGAAGTACAGCCCGACGATCGCGAGGATCGCACCCAGCTGGATCAGAACCGTAAACGAATCCCAGAAGGCGCCTTCGCCGAGATGGAAGAAGCGTTCCGCGAGCAGCAAATGGCCGGTCGAGGACACGGGAAGGAACTCGGTCACACCCTCGATGATGCCGAGGATCACTGCCCGTATTGCGTCTGACATATTTACGGTCCATTTCGGCTGGAAAAGCGGGGCCCTTCTCGCCTATTCGCCCCCATGCCGCAATCGCAAAATGCGAAATCACGCCCTTGCCTCGCGGTTTTGAAGGACTAGTGTGGCGTCGCACAAACATTGATGGAATCTTAAGCACCATCAAATAGTCAAAGGCTTCATGTTTACGCTGTTTCATCATCCGTTCTGTCCGCATTCGCGTTTCATCCGCCTGATCGCGGGCGAATACGGGCTCGACCTCAAGCTGGTGGAAGAGCGCAGCTGGGAGCGGCGCGAGGCATTTTTGTTGCTCAATGCGGCCGGCACGACGCCTGTGATGGTGGACGACGAGCAGCCGCCGATCCCGGGCGCTGCGATCATCGCTGAATATGTCGACGAGGCCTATGGCGCCGGGATGGGACCCAAGCGCCTGATGCCGGAAGCCATCGGCGTGCGTGTCGAGGTTCGCCGTCTGATGGCCTGGTTCAACGAAAAATTCTTCGAGGAGGTCTCGCATCCTCTCGTCACCGAGCGCATCTACAAGCGCTTCATGAGCGAGGAGAACGGCGGCGGGCCGCCCTCGGCCGACGTGATGCGCGCCGCCAAGGCCAATGTGCGCTATCATCTGGCCTATATCGGCTGGCTGGCGCAGACCCGTAATTTCCTTGCCGGCGACCGGCTCACTTACGCGGATCTCGCCGCCGCGGCGCATCTCTCGGCGATCGACTATCTGGGCGACGTGCCATGGAGCGAGGACGACGCAGCAAAGGCATGGTACGCGCGGGTGAAGTCCCGCCCGTCGTTCCGTCCGCTGCTGAGCGAATGGCTGGCCGGCGTGCCGGCGTCGCGGACCTACGTGGACCTGGATTTCTGAACTCCGATCCGACTGAACTGAAGGCAGCGCTCACGCGCGAGGCGCGGGCGCTCGGCTTCGACTGCATCGGCGTCACCGCACCTGGCACGATCGAGAGTGCCGGAAAATACTTCCTCGAATTCATCGCCTCCGGCGGCCATGGCGACATGGACTGGCTCGCGGCGCAGCCGGAGCGCCGGGTCGATCCGCGCGGGCTATGGAGCGACGTGCGCTCGGTGATCATGCTCGGCGTCAATTACGGCCCGGACCAGGATCCGCTCGCGATTCTCGAGCAGCGCACGCGCGCGGCGATCTCGGTCTATGCGCAGGGCGACGACTATCACGATCTCATCAAGAAGCGGCTGAAGGCGCTGGCGCGCTGGCTGGTCGCGACCGCGCCGTCGGACGTGAAGGTGTTCGTCGACACCGCAGCGGTGATGGAGAAGCCGCTGGCGCAAGCTGCGCATCTGGGCTGGCAGGGCAAGCACACTAACCTCGTCTCGCGCGAGTTCGGCTCGTGGCTTTTCCTCGGCGCGATCTACACCACGCTGGAGCTGCCGCGCGACGCTGCCGAGATCGATCATTGCGGCTCGTGCCAGGCCTGTCTCGACATCTGCCCGACGGCGGCGTTTCCCGCGCCCTACAAGCTCGATGCGAGGCGTTGCATCTCCTATCTCACCATCGAGAACAAGGGACCGATCCCGCACGAATTTCGCAAAGCCATCGGCAACCGCATCTATGGCTGCGACGATTGCCTCGCTGCGTGTCCCTGGAACAAGTTTGCGCAGGAGGGGCGCGAAGCCAAGCTCGCCGCACGCAGCGAATTGCGCGCGCCTGGTCTCGCCGAGCTGGCACGCCTCGACGACGCCGCGTTCCGCGCGCTGTTCACGAAATCGCCGGTCAAGCGCATCGGCCGCGATCGGTTTTTGCGCAACGTGCTGATTGCGATTGGCAACTCGGGTGACGTGACGTTGTCGGAAGAGGCGCGGCGGTTGCTGGAGGATGCGAGCCCGCTGGTGCGTGGCGCGGCGGTGTGGGCGCTGGGGCAACTGGTGGGGCGGGAAGAGTTTGAGGCGATGAAGACCGCTGCGTTAGACGACGAACGCGACGACAGCGTGCGTGAGGAGTGGCAGACCGTCGCCTAACCCACCCGTCATTCCCCGCGAAGGCGGGGAATCCAGTACGCCGCGGCTTCTCGATTTTGTCACGGCCGTCTCGGACTACTGGATCGCCCGGTCAAGCCGGGCGAAGACACCTGTTGTTGTGGCGAGAGCTTGCGCGCCTGACTCTCACGACGGCACCACCACCCTTGATTTCCCCGCGCGTTTCTTCAATCTCGCGCGCATGACAAACCTGCCTTTCTTCACCCGCAACAGTAATACATTCCATCCGACGGAAGCCGCCAACGGTCCGTGGGATCCGAAATCCCTGCATGGACGCGTCGTCGTCGGGCTGCTCGGCTTCGCCATCGAGGAGCGCCATTCCGGTCCCGAATTGGTGCCGGCGCGGCTCACCGTCGACATGTTTCGGCTGCCGACCATCGACAAGCCGATCGAGGTGACGACGCGTCTCGTGCGCGACGGCTTGCGCATCCGCGTGGTCGAAGCGGAATTCGTCTCCGGCGGTGTCAGCATGGCGCGGGCCTCGTGCCAGCTGCTGCGCAAGACGCAAAATCCTGATGGCAATGTCTGGTCGCCGCCGAACTGGGACGTGCCGAAGCCGGCCGACATTCCAAAACCCACCGATCCCAGGCTCGGCATGAACGGCAAATGGACGACGCGCCCCATTGTCGGTCATATGGGCTCGCTCGGTCCGCGAAGACTCTGGATGAGCGAGGTGCGCGAGCTCGTCGCGGGCGTGCCGATGACACCGTTCGTCCGTGTCGCAACGGGTGCGGATTTCGCAAGCCCCTTTGCCAATGCCGGCGACAACGGGCTCGGCTACATCAACAGCGACGTCACGATCTATCTGCACCGCCTGCCGGTGACGAACTGGATCGGCTTTCAGGTGGTGAACCACCACGCCACCGACGGCGTCGCGATCGGCGAATGCTGGCTCTATGACGAACAGGGCCCGATCGGCACCGCGACGGTGGCCGCGCTGGCGCAGCGCAAGCCGATGGCCAATCCGTCGAAGCGATAGACTATTCACCGTCATTCCGGGAACGCGCAGCGTGAGCCCGGAATCCATGCCGCCTCGCGCTTTGACGTCCGATGGATTCCGGGTTCGCGCCAAGTGGCGCGCCCCGGAATGACGATGGAGAGAGTTGCGCCTCTACTTCAAATGCCGCTTCATCTCCGGTCGTGCCTTCAGATCGGCGCCCTGCTTGGCGACGATCTTGGCAATCCGCTCCGGCGCAAACTTCAGGTCGACGAATGCCGGCGCGGTATTGGCGACCTCGTGATAGCTCACGATCTTGCCGCCCTTCAGTGTCATGATCGCAACGCCCTCGAACATCGCCCGCGCGCCGTTCGCTTCCGGCAGGGTCGAACGATAGCTGAAGGTATAGCGCGCATAGAGCGTGGTGCCGTCGGTGACGGGATCGTGCATGTCCCAGCGGAAATCGGTCGCCGTGCGATAGAACCAGTCGTCGATCATCGCGGCGATCTTCTCGTGGCCGGCGAAGGCGCCGTAGAACACGTCGTGATAGACGCCGTCCTCGGTGAACAGCTCGGCGAACGCTTTGCCGTTGCGCTGCTCGACCGCATCGCAGAAGGCGCGCAGCATGGCGGTGGTGGTCATTGGATTGCCTCCTGAAGGAAGAAGGCACTTCACCCGATCTCAGCCACCGCGGCAAGAATGCGCGCGATGTCCTGCGGGCGGGAGAGGCGGTGATCGCCGTCCTGGATCATGGTCAGCACGACGTCGTCGGCCGGCAGGCGATGCGTCAGCGCGAAAGCGTGCTGCCAGGGCACGTCAGGATCCTTCGCACCTTGCAGGATGCGGACCGGGCAGCCGAGATCGATGGCGCTGCCGAGCACGAGATGGTTGCGGCCCTCCTCGATCAGGTTCCGCGTGATCGGATAGGGCGAGCCGTCGCCATATTCGGACGGCCGCAGCCAGACACCCTTGGTCTCGATCTCCTGCTTCACCGCGGGCGAAAAATTCTTCCACATCAGCTCTTCGGTGAAGTCGGGCGCCGGCGCGATCAGCACGAGCCCTGCGAGCGAGGCCGCGCCAGAACGCTTCCTGATCTCGCGCGCGAGCAGCAGCGCCATCCAGCCGCCCATGGAGGAGCCGATCAGGACCTGCGGGCCATCGCAGAACCGTTCGAACACCGCCACGCACTCCTCCAACCAGCGTCCGATGGTTCCGTCGGCGAAATCGCCGCCGGATTCGCCGTGACCGGAATAGTCGAACCGGACCATGGCGCGGCCGTGGTCCCGGGCCCAGGCGTCCAGTGCCAGGGCCTTGCTGCCCTGCATGTCCGATTTGAATCCGCCGAGCCAGACCAGCCCGGGCCCCTGCCCGCGCCGGCTGCGCACCGCGATCCTGCGTGCTGAGGGGCCCTCACCCACATCGATGGAGTCGAGTACGGCATCAATTGCATGGCTCATGGAACGTTTAACCTGGCTGCGCGGTTTGAGCTGTCGGGTCGTATTCCGCAGCGCCGGAGACCGGCATTGTCCCTTTGGGACGCTTGCGGAACGGAAGCAAGGTGTCTATGTCGGTCAGCGTGCCCAGGCGTGGCCGAAATACCTCGCATTTGAGGGTTTTTCGTTTCGCGCACGAGCGAATTGCTTGCCGGCAAACGCATCTTCCTGCAAAATAGCAGCCTCTTTCACAACTTTGGAGAACCACCCATTCGCCGTCCCAATAAAGCCCCGCCCGTCGCCAGCAAAGATGGGCCGCGCATCAATGATGATATTCGCAATGCGCAGATCCAGCTGATCGATCAGGCCGGTGACAACAAAGGCACGGTCGAGACCGTCATGGCCATCCGGATGGCCCAGGAAGCCGGCATGGATCTGGTCGAGATCTCGCCGAACGTCAGCCCTCCCGTCTGCAAGATCATGGACTACGGGAAATATAAGTATTCGGCCCAGAAAAAAGCCGCCGAAGCCCGCAAGCGGCAGAAGATCGTCGAGATCAAGGAGATCAAGCTCCGCCCGATGATCGACGACCACGATTACGACGTGAAGATGCGCGCGATGCAGCGGTTCTTCGAAGAGGGCGACAAGGTCAAGATCACGCTGCGCTATCGCGGTCGCGAAATGGCGCACCAGGAGATCGGCACCAAGCTGCTCGACAAGATCAAGACCGACGTCGCCGAGCTCGCCAAGGTCGAGCAGGACGCCCGATTTGAGGGCCGTCAGGTCGTCATGGTTCTGGCGCCGCGCTGACGCCGGTTGCTTGGAACTCAAGAGTTCAACGGCCCGTCCGGATCTCCGGCGGGCCGTTTTGTTTTGGGCGAGGTGCGAGCCGCGAGCGCCGGGTGAGGGTTCTGTCCTCTTGGGGGTTCTCGCCAGCGGAGACACCCTCTCCCCAGCCCTTCCCCGCAAGCGGGGGAGGGAGCGCGCCATTTTTCCCGGCGACAGCTACGTCCTCGTCGCCTGCCAGGTGCCGCTGCACCGATCGCCGGAAATGATGCCCTTCCACGACCCTGTGCCGTTCACGCCGGCGAGCCGGCCGCCGCCGCTGGCATGGGACGCGCCGACCGAGACCTGGACCGCCACAGCACCGCCGCGATTGACCTTGCCGGAAACCCGGCCGCCGCCGGCGGACGACACCCGGCTACCGGTCACGGTGAAGGGGACGCTGTAACCGGAGCTGCAATTGCCCCGCGTGGTGGCGAAGGTGACGTTCCAGATGCCGTCATAGCCGCCGACCCGGGCATCGGCCGTCGATGGCAGCGCGGCCGTGGCGAGCACGGCCAGAAGCGCCAGATGGCGCGGACGGGCGAAAACAGTCGAAGAGGGAAGCGATCGGGAAAAATGGGCCATTTTGGTCCTGCTCCAGGCGACAGGCTTGCACATGAGGGTCGCAATGCCGGATAGTCGCCGGGCTGGTTTCGCCGGTTCATCGTTGCCAATCGGCCTGTCCTCTGTCATAAGCGCAGCCTTCATCGCCCGGCTGATTAAGGGCTGCCGTGGCGGTGTTTCGTGCGGGTTTCGCGCTTGTTCGAAAAACCTGAGCACAATCAACGCTCTAACGAGCATTTTTGACGGCCAGCCGCCTTCGCGGGCGGAACTCTGTGGCCATTAGGAGAGCCAAATGCCCAAGCTGAAGACCAAATCGGGCGCTAAAAAGCGCTTCAAGGTGACTGCCACCGGCAAAGTGATGTTCGCCCATCGCGGCAAGCGTCACGGCATGATCAAGCGGACGAAGAAGCAGATCCGTCAGCTGCGCGGCACCGCGGTGCTGTTCAAGACCGACGGCGACAACGTCAAGAAGTACTTCTTGCCGAACGCCTGATCGCGTCCACGATCATTGCCAACCGTGCCGCGTCTTGCGCGGCAATCCGATAACCAAAGTCATCTCTGAAGGATTTTGTCATGTCTCGCGTCAAACGCGGTGTGACCGCCCACGCCAAGCACAAGAAAGTCTACAAGGCCGCCAAGGGTTTCTACGGCCGCCGCAAGAACACCATCCGCGCCGCCAAGCCGGCCGTGGAGAAGGCCCAGCAGTACGCGTTCCGTGATCGCAAGCGCAAGAAGCGGACCTTCCGCGCGCTCTGGATCCAGCGCATCAACGCTGCCGTTCGTCCGTTCGGCCTGACCTACAGCCGATTTATCGACGGCATGGCCAAGTCCGGGATCACCGTGGACCGCAAGGTGCTGTCGGATCTCGCGATCAGCGAGCCCGCGGCGTTCCAGGCGATCGCCGAGAAGGCCAAGGCTGCGCTCGCTGCCTGAGCCCTGCGGCGCTAGCGGCCGGCTCTGCCGGCCTTCAGCGCACGTTGCGAGTAGCGCTGGGCGACCTCCGCCCGGCAGAAGGCCGTGGCCGAGATATACATGGTGCCGGACTTGCTCCGGTACTTCTGGTCGCAGACCCGCAACTCGCGCTGGTAGCTGAGCTTCTGTGGCGGCTGCAGCTGGCCGATGAAATCGGCCTCGCACTTCTTCTCGACCACGTCACCGAACTGTACGTCGCCGCTGGCGCCGTATGCGCAGGCCTCGAACTGCTTCATGGCACGCTCGCAGCCCGGTGCCGCGTTCAGGGCCACGACGATGTCATCCATCGACGTGGATTTGGCCTGGCATTCTTCGGCGGCGAGAGCCGCGCCTCCCAGAAAGCCTTCCAAGAGAGCCAAGGCAGGGCCGGCCACCCAGAATCGCAAACGCATCGTCCCCTCCTTCGCGTTCAGGTTGGTGCCAGCCATGCCTTTGCGGTTCAAATGCCCCGCATTTACGACGTCCAATCGGCTTGACGTTCCGCCCCGGCTGCGGCCACAACCCGGCAGCCTTTTGCAAGTTTGAGGGATCCGACCGTGTCCGACCTCGCCAGTCTCGTTCAATCCATCCTCGCGCAGATCAGTGCTGCCGACGACGAAGCGGCCCTCGAAGCCGTCCGCGTCGCCTCGCTCGGCAAGAAGGGCTCGATCTCAGCCTTGCTGGCAACGCTCGGCAAGATGTCGCCGGACGAGCGCAAGACACAGGGCGCCGCGATCAACCAGGCGAAGGACGAGGTCACCCAGGCGCTCGCCGCCCGTCGCGACGTGCTGAAATCGGCGGCGCTCGATGCGCGGCTCGCGTCCGAGACCGTCGATGTCACGCTGCCGCTGCGCGATGCGCCGACGGAAGCCGGCCGTATCCATCCGCTGAGCCAGGTCTGGGACGAGCTGACCACGATCTTCGCCGACATGGGATTCTCGGTCGCCGAAGGCCCCGACATCGAGACCGACGATTACAACTTCACCAAGCTGAATTTTCCGGAAGGCCATCCGGCGCGCGAGATGCACGACACCTTCTTCTTCCATCCGAAGGAGGACGGCTCGCGCATGCTGCTTCGAACCCACACCTCGCCGGTGCAGGTGCGCACCATGCTGAGCCAGAAGCCGCCGATCCGCGTGATCTGCCCGGGCCGCACCTACCGCATCGATTCGGACGCGACCCACACGCCGCAATTCCACCAGGTCGAAGGCCTCGTCATCGACAAGACTTCGCATCTCGGCCACCTCAAATGGATCCTGCACGAGTTCTGCAAGGCGTTCTTCGAGGTCGACCACATCAACATGCGCTTCCGCCCGTCGTTCTTCCCGTTCACCGAGCCGTCGCTGGAAGTCGACATCCAGTGCCGCCGCGACAAGGGCGAGATCCGCTTCGGCGAGGGCGAGGACTGGCTCGAGATTCTCGGCTGCGGCATGGTGCACCCGAACGTGCTGCGCGCCTGCGGCATCGATCCCGATGAGTATCAGGGCTTCGCCTGGGGCATGGGCATCGACCGCATCGCCATGCTGAAATACGGCATCGCCGACCTCCGCCAGCTGTTCGACAGCGACGTTCGCTGGCTGTCCCATTACGGCTTCAAGCCGCTGGAGGTGCCGACGCTGGCTGGGGGATTGAGCTCGTGATGATCTGCTGGGACACGATCGCCCCAGCGGCGAGGACAGTCGGACTCCCTCTCCCGCTTGCGGGGGAGGGTTGGGGTGGGGGTCTCTCCTCGATGGGGTTGCCAATGGTCGATCCTGAACATCCGGACTGGAAGAAATCGGCCAAGCTGCGAGCCAATGCTCGCGCGCTCAGGCGCGATTCAACCGATGCAGAGCGAATCCTCTGGTCGGAACTGCGCGGCCACCGACTGAACGGCGCGAGCTTCCGCCGCCAAGTGCCGATCGAGAATTACATCGCCGATTTCATCTGCCACGCAGCCAAGCTCGTCATTGAGCTCGACGGCGGCCAACACTTCTCGAATGATGGCGAGCGCGCCGACGCGCGTCGCTCCAGCGCAATCGAAGCGATGGGCTTCAAGGTGCTCCGCTTCAGCAACCTCGATGTCATGACCAATCGTGGCGGCGTTCTCGAAACCATCGCGACCACCGTCGCGGAGAGAGCCCCCACCCCAACCCTCCCCCGCAAGCGGGAGAGGGAGCAGACCGTCTCCGTGGAGAAAAAACAGCCATGAAATTCACCCTCTCCTGGCTGAAGGATCATCTCGAGACCGACGAGCCGCTCGACAAGCTCGCCGAGAAGCTCACGATGATCGGGCTCGAGGTCGAGAACATCGAGGACAAGGCGAAGGCGCTGAAGCCCTTCACCATCGCGAAGGTAATCTCGGCCGAGCAGCATCCGAATGCGGATCGCCTGCGCGTCTGCATGGTCGATACCGGTGACGGCGGTGCGCCGGTGCAGGTCGTGTGCGGCGCGCCGAATGCGCGTGCGGGTCTCGTCAGCGTGTTCTCGCCGCCCGGCACCTACATTCCCGGCAAGGACATCACGCTGGGCGTCGGCACCATCCGCGGCGTCGAGAGCCGCGGCATGCTGTGCTCGGCGGCCGAGCTGCAGATCTCCAACGACCATGACGGCATCATGGAATTACCGCCGGACGCACCCGTTGGCGCCGGCTATGCCGAATGGGCTGCGCTTGGCGATCCCATGATCGAGATCAACCTGACGCCCAACCGGCAGGACTGCACCGGCGTGCACGGCATCGCGCGCGACCTTGCCGCCGCCGACATGGGCAAGTTCAGGGATCCCGCCATCAAGCCGATCAAGGGCGAGTTCGCGTGCCCCGTGAAGGTCACGGTCGAGGATTCCACGCTGTGTCCAGGCTTCGCGCTCCGCCTCGTGCGTGGCGTCAAGAACGGTCCGTCGCCGGAATGGCTGCAGAAGCGGCTGACCGCGATCGGGCTGCGCCCGATCAACGCGCTGGTCGACATCACCAACTTCATGACCTACGACCGCGCACGGCCGCTGCACGTGTTCGACGCCAGGAAGGTGAAGGGCAATCTCGTCGTGCGCCGCGCGCGCGAGGGCGAGACGCTGCTCGCGCTCGACGGCCGCACCTACAATCTCGATCCCGCCATTTGCGTGATCGCGGATGAGCACGGCGTCGAATCGCTCGCCGGCATCATGGGCGGCGAAGCCTCCGGCTGCGATGATGATACCACCGACGTGCTGATCGAATCGGCACTGTGGAACGAGATCAACATCGCCCAGACCGGCCGCAAGCTCGGCATCAATTCGGACGCGCGCTACCGCTTCGAGCGCGGCGTCGATCCGGCCTTCATGGTGCCTGGGCTGGAGCTGGCGACCAGGCTGGTGATGGAGATGTGCGGCGGCACGCCGTCCGAGACCGTCGTGGTCGGCAAGGCCTTTGGCGATGACCGGGTGATCGATTTCCCGGTGACCGAGGTCAAGCGCCTCTCCGGCATCGAGGTGCCGCAGCCGGAGATGAAGCGCATCCTGACCCATCTCGGTTTCATGATGGCGGGCCCGGGGCCGGTGGTGAAGGTCGCGGTGCCGTCGTGGCGCACGGATGTGCACGGCAAGGCCGACATCGTCGAGGAGATCGTCCGCATCTACGGCGTCGACAAGGTGCCGATGACGCCGTTCGAGCGCGGCGAGGACGCGCGCAAATCGGTGCTGACACCGCTCCAGCTGCGCACCCGCCGCGCCCGGCGCGCGCTCGCAAGCCGCGGCATCATCGAAGCGGTGACCTGGTCGTTCATCACGAAGTCCGCGGCAAAATTGTTCGGCGGCGGCCAGCGCGAGCTCGAAGTCGCCAACCCGATCGCGTCTGATCTCTCTGACATGCGCCCGACGCTGCTCGCGGGCCTGATCGCGGCCGCACAGGCGAACGCCAATCGCGGCGTGAGCGATGTCGCGCTGTTCGAGGTTGGACAAATTTTCAAGGGCGATCGCCCGCAGGATCAGTTCATGGCGGCGAGCGGCGTACGCCGCGGCTTTGCCTCCTCGGAAGGTCTGGGACGGCACTGGTCGGGCTCGACCCAGGCTGATGTGTTCGACGCCAAGGCGGATGCGCTGGCCGTGCTGGCAGCCGCCGGCGCGCCGATGCAGGCGCTGCAGATCGTCGCCGGCGGTCCGGCATGGCTGCATCCGGGCCGCTCCGGCACGATCCAGATCGGGCCGCAGAACGTGCTCGGGCATTTCGGCGAGGTGCACCCGAGAGCGCTCGAGGCGCTCGGCGCCGACGGTCCGCTGATGGTGTTCGAGGTGATCCTCGACCGCATCCCCGAGGCGAAGAAGAAGCCGACCCGCGCCAAGCCCGTGATCGAGCTCTCGGCATTCCAGCCCGTCACGCGCGACTTCGCGTTCATCGTCGATCGTACCATGAAGGGTGGCGACATCGTGCGGGCCGCGCAGGGCGTCGACAAGAAGCTGATCACCGGCGTGAACGTGTTCGACGTCTACGAGGGCAAGGGCATCGACGACGACAAGAAGTCGATCGCGATCGCGGTGACGATCCAGCCGCGCGAGAAGACGTTGACCGATCAGGAGATCGAAGCTGTCGCGGCGAAGATCGTGGCCGAGGTCACGAAGAAGACGGGCGGCACTCTTCGCGGATGACCCTGGCGGATTTTCTCCCGAAGGACGTCAGCCTCACCATTGCGATGGCGCTCTGCGCCGTCGCCTTCGTTTCCGGCACTGCACGCGGGTTCTCCGGCTTCGGCTCGGCGCTGATCTTCATGCCGCTGGCAAGCAGCATTGCTGCGCCACGGCTCGTCGCCGCCTTGCTTCTGGTGATCGATTTCGTCGCGGCGGCACCGCTGCTGCCCGACGCATGGCGTAAGGCCGACCGCAAGGCGACCGCGGTCATCGTGCTGGGCGCGCTGGTCGGCGTGCCCGTCGGCACCTATTTCCTCAGCGTGCTCGAGCCCGTCACCACGCGCTGGATCATCTCCTGCTTCGTCGCCGCGCTGTTGCTCCTCCTGCTGTCGGGTTGGCGCTATCGCGGCAAGGACCACACCTGGCTCTCGGTCGGCATCGGCGGCCTGTCGGGCTTCTGTAGTGGCCTCGCGCAGACCGGCGG
>NZ_AJQF01000215.1:0-8899 GCF_000261705.1 Bradyrhizobium genomosp. III
ATCGCGCCGATCGTCGCGCGCGCCAATATCGTGCTGTTCTTCGGCGCGTCTGATTTCTTCTCGATGATCAGTTACGCGTCCACGGGTCTGATCAGCCGCGAGTCGCTCGTGCTCTCGCTGATCGTCGGGCCGGTCTATGCGGCTGGCGTCGCATTCGGCGCCTCGCTGTTCGGCCGCGCCAGCGAGAAAGTATTTCGCGCGATTTGCTATGGTCTAATCGCGATGGCGGTGATCGCGGGACTGCCGGTGCTGGACGGGGTGTTGCGCTGATTATCTCCGCTGTCGTCCCTGCGAACGCAGGGACCCATACCGCGTGATCTATCGATAAGACACAAGTGACAGTCCCGACGACGATCTCTCAACTGCGAGGCTTCGTCAAACGTCTCCCTGTGGTTATGGGTCCCTGCGTTCGCAGGGACGACGGCGGAGTGTTTGGCGGCTTGATTGCCTTATTGCCGCGGCATGCGGCGCTTCTTCGTCGATTGCGTCGGCACATCCGCCGAATCGTCCTTGAGCGCACCGATCTTGCGCAAGGCTGCGTCCGCGGCGCGCTCGCCGCTTTCCCAGGCGCCGTCGACGGTGCCCCACAGCGTCTCGTGCGTGGCTTCGCCAGCAAGGAACACGTTGCCGATCGGCTCGCTCAGGATTTTTCGCGACAGCTGGCCGCCAGGGGAAGCCGCCGACATCGCACCCAGGACGTAGGGCGAGGCGGTCCAGCGCGTAGCGCTGGTCTTCCCGACGGCAGCCGCAGCCTCGCTACCGAACAATTTCGTGATCCATTCCCTGGCGAAGGCGACCATCGCCTTCTCGCCCTGCTCGGAGAGATCGCGGCCGAACGCGCCGCCGACATCGATCGAGCACAGCGAGGAGCCGCCGATATTGGCGTACATCAGCGCCGTGCGCGCCGAATTGCTCTGCTCGATAAGGATATCGTCGCGCGACAGGCCGAGCGGATTGCCGGGCAATTGCAGCACGATCCGATCATAGCTGCCGAGGCCCAGCTTTGACGCCGCGTCCAACGTGCGTTTGGGAATGTCGGGCGTGAACTTGAGCGCGCCCGATGTCAGCACGTTGGTCGAGACCGTGACGATGACGGCGCGCGCGGCGATCTTGCCGGCTTGCGTCTCCACGGTGACGTCGCGGTTGCTCCAGCTGATGCGGCTCGCCGGCGTCGACAGCGCCACCGGCGCCTGCTCGCCGAGCTTGGTGATCAGCGTGCCCAGGCCCTGACGGCAGGCGATCGCCGCGTTGCGATCCTGCGCGCGTCCCTTGTCGATCGCGGACAGCTCCTTCAGGTCCTTGCCCGCAAAGCCCGCACCCAGCATGAACTCGGCCGCGCCCGTCCAGTCGCCGAGATCCTTCGGCAGCACGGAGGCGCAAGAGGTATCCAGCTTGGCCCGCGAGGCATCGTCGATGGCACGATTGGCGCGCACCAGCGCCGCCAGGAATTGCTCGGTCTCGCCCGCGCGCGCGTTGCGGCGGCCGATGCGCATCTTCTGGCCCGATGGCGCCGGCAGCACGTCCAGCCCGACACTGCGCGCCAGCCGGATCATCGGATTAGTGTCGGGATTGTGCATCCAGCGCGCACCGCGGTCGAACGGCACCTCGAAGGTGGTGCTGTCGGTGATACAGCGGCCGCCGATCTGCGATGCCGCTTCCATCACGAGGACCTTGCGGCCCGTCGCCATGATGCGCCGCGCCGCAGCGATTCCCGCGGCTCCGGCACCGATCACGACGATGTCGGCCTCGCGCGGCAGGGGCGCGGCGGTTGCGCGCAGGACCGGCATTGCGGCGGCAAGACCCGCCGACGCCGAAAGGAAACCGCGGCGCGTGATTGTCATGTCATGGTTTCCGAGGACTTGCGGCGAACGGGAACAGTCAGCGAACCTTGCCGCATCTGATGTTGCACGGCAACCATCATGGTGAATCAATCGTGCCTGAAGTCACGGAGTGATGAACCGAATTGCAAGACGTTTCGACCATGATAGAGAAGGGAAAAAGACGGCCGCAAAAGGTCGTGGGGGGAGTTGGAAATGGGGACGGTCCTAGATTCAGTCGGCAAGCTGATTGCCGCGTACCTCTCCAAGGAGGTGCCGGGCTACGAGCCGTTCACGCCGAGCGACCCGGAGCACCTGCGCGGCGTGATCGAGCCCGGCGACGTGCTGCTGGTCGAGGGCAACAACCGTATCTCCGGCATCATCAAATATCTGACGCAGTCGACCTGGTCGCATGCCGCGCTCTATGTCGGCCCGGTCGAGGGCGCCGCGGAGGCCGACGGCGAACCGCATGTGCTGATCGAGGCCAATATCGGCGAAGGCGTCACGTCTGCGCCGCTGTCGAAATATTTCCCGTATCACACCCGGGTCTGCCGCCCGGTCGGGCTGTCCTACGAGGACCGCACCACGGTCTGCCGCTATGCGATCAACCGCATCGGCTTCGGCTACGACACCAAGAACATCGTCGACCTCATGCGCTTCTTGTTCCCGTTGCCGGTGCCGCAGCGCTGGCGGCGACGCATGATCGCGATCGGCTCGGGCGATCCGACCAAGATCATCTGCTCGGCGCTGATCGCGCAGGCGTTCGATGCGGTGCGCTATCCGATCCTGCCCAAGATCACCAAGGCCGGCAGCCGCGCCGCCCGCCGCGAGATCCTGCACATCCGCGATTCCTCGCTCTACATGCCCCGCGACTTCGACATCTCGCCCTATTTCGAAGTCGTCAAACCCACCATCGTGCACGGGTTCGACTACACCGCCCTGCACTGGGCCGACAAGCAGAAGCCGCTCGAGGAGGTAGCGGGCACATTCAGTGTGTTTCCAGAAACGATCAGTGCGCCGCCGCTCGTTCCTGAGGCGGTTGACCAAGAGGCGCCGGCTGAAATTCCGGCTGCGCAAGTGAGTGCACAGCCTGCGGTGACGGCTGAAAGCGTTCCCGGGCCTGTCCCGCTGCTGAAGAAGCTGGCGATGTACCGCCCGAGGCGCCGTGGCCGGGCGAGAGAAATTGCGGCGTAACCGCTGTCGTCCCTGCGAAAGCAGGGACCCATACCGCGTGATCTATCGAGTGGTCGCGGTAGACATACCGAACAACGAGTCTTCGCCAACATCTCCCTGGGGTTATGGATCCCTGCGTTCGCAGGGACGACACCGGAGTTATGGCGCGATCTCGCTCAACAACAATCATCACGAGCGCAGCGACGGTGAAAACCTACCGCTCCGCCCGTCCGATCACCGCCATCAGCTCCGCGATCTTCTCGCGTTGGTCGGCCTTGTCGCCGCTCGCGATCGCGTGCTCGACGCAATGGGCGACGTGGTCCTTGAGGACCTCTTCCTCGACCCGGCGCAGTGCGGCACGCACCGCCGAGATCTGCGTCACGATGTCGATGCAGTAACGGTCTTCCTCCACCATTTTCGAGAGGCCGCGAACCTGGCCCTCGATCCGGCCGAGGCGTTTTCCGACAGATGCCTTGATGTCCTTGCGCATGGGGTCTATATACCCCTACCGGGTATAGGTTGCAAGACCCCGGGTATAAGGCCGGAGCAAGGGCAATGAACGAACACAGGCATCATCAGGGCGGGGACGGACATTCCGGATGCGGTTGTTCCGCCAAAACGGAAGCGACCAAGCCGGCGGCGTCCTCCTGCTGCGGCGGGCACGGCAATCATGCCGGCCACGGCCATCATCACGCGCATGACCATGGCGATGCGGCCAGCAAGGTGCACGACCCCGTCTGCGGCATGACGGTCGATCCTGCAACCTCAAAACACCACCTCACACATCACGGCGAGACCTTCCATTTCTGCTCGGCCGGCTGCCGCACCAAATTCGCCGCCGATCCCGCAAAATATCTCGCCAAGGACAAGGCGCCCGAGCCGGAGATGCCGGCTGGCACGATCTACACCTGCCCGATGCATCCGGAGATCCGCCAGGTCGGACCCGGCAGCTGTCCGATCTGCGGCATGGCGCTGGAGCCGGAAGTGGCAAGCCTGGAGACCGGCCCCAACCCCGAGCTCGCCGACATGACGCGGCGGTTCTGGATCGGCGGCGCGCTGGCGCTGCCGGCCGTGGTGCTGGAGATGGGGGGCCATCTCGCGGGCCCGCACAATTGGATCGATCAGACGCTGTCGAACTGGATCCAGCTCGCCTTCGCCACCCCCGTGGTGCTATGGGCCGGCTGGCCGTTCTTCGTTCGCGGCTGGCAGTCGCTGCTGACGCGCAACCTCAACATGTTCACGCTGATCGCGATGGGCACCGGGGTTGCCTATGTCTACAGCATCATCGGCACCGTCGTGCCGCAGATCTTCCCCGCCACGTTCCGCGGCCATGAAGGTGCTGTTGCCGTCTATTTCGAAGCGGCTGCCGTCATCACCGTGCTGGTGCTGCTCGGCCAGGTGCTGGAGCTGCGCGCCCGTGACGCAACCTCCGGCGCGATCAAGGCGCTGCTTCAGCTTGCGCCGAAGACCGCGCGCCGCGTCGATGACGACGGCGGCGAGCACGAGGTCGAGATTGACGCGCTGCATGCCGGCGAACGCCTGCGTGTCCGTCCCGGCGAAAAGGTGCCTGTCGACGGCGTGATCCTCGAGGGCCGCTCCTCGCTCGACGAATCGCTCGTCACCGGCGAGTCCATGCCGGTGACGAAGGAGAGCGGCGCGAAGGTGATCGCCGGCACGCTGAACCAGTCGGGCAGCTTCATCATGCGCGCCGACAAGGTCGGACGCGAGACGCTGCTGTCGCAGATCGTGCAAATGGTCGCGGACGCGCAGCGCTCGCGCGCGCCGATCCAGCGGCTGGCCGATCAGGTCGCGGGCTGGTTCGTGCCCACCGTCATCGTCGTCGCGATCGCCGCCTTTGCCGCCTGGGCCTGGTTCGGACCTGAGCCGCGGCTGGCCTTCGGCCTGGTCGCTGCCGTCAGCGTGCTGATCATCGCCTGCCCCTGTGCGCTGGGCCTCGCAACCCCGATGTCGATCATGGTCGGCGTCGGCCGCGGGGCGCAAGGCGGCGTGCTGATCAAGAACGCCGAGGCGCTGGAGCGGATGGAGAAGATCGACACGCTGGTCGTCGACAAGACGGGCACGCTGACCGAGGGCAAGCCCAAGGTGGTCGCGATCGTGCCGGCGTCGGGTTTTGCGGAGGATGACATCCTCAAGCTTGCCGCCAGCGTCGAGCGCGCCAGCGAGCATCCTTTGGCCGACGCGATCATGCGCGCCGCCAAGGAGAAGCAGCTGGCCCTCGGCCAGGTCGAGCAATTCGACTCGCCGACCGGCAAGGGCGCCACCGGCAAGGTCGACGGCAAGACCATCGTGCTCGGCAATGCCAGATATCTGACGTCGATCGGCATCGACACTACCGCGCTCGACACTGACGCCGAACGGCTACGCCAGGACGGCGCCACCGTGATCAACATGGCCGTCGACGGCCGGCTGGCCGGCCTGTTCGCGATCGCCGATCCGGTCAAGGCCTCGACCCCGGAGGCGCTGAAGGCGTTAGCTGCCGAAGGCATCAAGGTGATCATGTTGACCGGCGACAACCGCACGACGGCCGAGGCCGTGGCGCGCCGGCTCGGCATTGCCGAGGTCGAGGCCGAGGTGCTTCCGGACCAAAAGAGCGCGGTGGTCACCAGGCTGCAAAAGGCCGGCCGCAGCGTCGCGATGGCCGGTGACGGCGTCAACGACGCGCCGGCGCTGGCCGCCGCGGAAGTCGGCATCGCCATGGGCACCGGCACGGATGTGGCGATGGAGAGCGCGGGCGTGACCCTGCTCAAGGGCGACCTCGTCGGCATCGTCCGGGCGCGAAAGCTGTCGCAGGCGACGATGAGCAACATCCGGCAAAACCTGTTCTTCGCCTTCATCTACAACGCCGCCGGCATTCCGATCGCGGCCGGCATCCTCTATCCCGCCTTCGGCGTGTTGCTCTCGCCGATCATCGCCGCGGCGGCGATGGCGCTGTCCTCGGTGAGCGTGGTCGGAAATGCGCTGCGGCTGCGGGCGACGCGGCTGTGAGGGGGACGAAATCCGTGTAAGACAGGTCCATTCAGCGGGTACGCGCGGAGAGGACCTGATGCAGCGAATTACCATCACGATCGAGGACGATCTGCTGGCGGAGATCGACGCGGCGGCGGAAGCCCGTGGCTACCAGAACCGCTCCGAGATCATCCGCGATCTCGCCCGCGCCGGCCTGCAGCAGAGCACCGAGGACACCGCCCAGACCGGCCAATGCGTCGCCGGCCTCGTCTATGTCTACGACCACGCCGCCCGCGATCTGTCAAAACGCCTGGTGCAGGAATTCCACGGCCATCACGACCTCGCGCTGGCGACGCTGCACGTCCATCTCGACGACAACAATTGCATGGAGATGACGGCGCTGCGCGGCGATGCCGCCGAGGTCAGGCATTTCGCCGACCACATCATCGCCGAACGCGGCGTGCGCTACGGCCGCGTGGTGATGATCCCGACGGGCGAAGGCAAGCAGGCCAAGGTGCGGAAGCACGGGCACCGGCATGGGTAGGAGCGAGCTTGCGTGCCCCGGACGCGGCGCAGCGCTTCTTCAGCGGTGCGCCGCTGAGCCGGGGCCCATCTCGCCGCAAGCTCCTGGGTCCCGGCTCAGCAGCGCGTCATTGCATGCCGCACTGCGTCCGGGACACGGTCGTGCCTTGGGCAGCCGCCCTCCCTTGCCGAAGCCGCATTGGGTGTCTACCTCTCGCAGGGTGTTTACCTCAGAGGGTCCCCCATGCTGGATGCCGCCATCAAGGCGCTGTCGCAAATGATCTCGCCGCCGATGCGCTCGATCCTGTGGCGATCGGTCGGGCTTGCGCTCGTGCTGATCACCGTGCTGGCGATCGGGCTGCAGCGGCTGCTGAGCTGGTTTGCGACCTCCGGTGAGGTCTGGCTGGAAGGCCTGCTCGGGCCGGGCTGGCACACCTCGCTCGAGGTCTTGTCCTGGATCGTCTCGATCGCGGCGGGCCTCGGCGTCGTGTTCGGCGGCGTCTTCCTGATGCCCGCGATCACCTCGCTGGTGGCGAGCCTGTTCGTCGACGACGTCGCCGACATCGTCGAGCGCGAGCATTATCCCGCCGAACAGCCGGGCCTCGCGCTGCCGTTCAGCCAGGCGATCTTCGAGGGCATCAAGACCGCGCTCCTGACCATCCTGGTCTATCTGATCGCGTTGCCGCTGGTGCTTTTCGCCGGCGCAGGCTTCCTGATCTTCTTCCTCGCCGCCGCCTGGCTGCTCGGCCGCGAATATTTCGAGCTCGCCGCGATGCGCTTCCGCTCGCCGGAAGAGGCCAAGGCGATGCGGCGCGACAATGCCGCCACCATCTTCACCGCCGGCCTCTTCATCGCCGCCTTCGTCTCGATCCCGATCGTGAACCTGGCGACGCCGATCTTCGGCATGGCCTTCATGGTCCACATGCACAAGCGGCTGTCGGGCCCGCGGCCCGAGCTGATCGAGCCGGCGCGGCAGATGCGGTAACGCGCTCTACGTCACCTGCACGCCGCACTTGCGCAGCACCGTCTTGGCGAAGCCGAATGGCGCCGGCGTGAACGGGCCGGCCGGCGCACGGGTGATCAGTGCGAGGACACCGAGCGCGGCTATCGCGAGCCAGAAGCACAGCCAGAAGCCGTCGATATAGGCGAGCACGTTGGCCTCGCGCTGCACGATGCCCGCCAGCGTGCCGATCGCACGCGGCTGTGCCAGTCCGGCGCCGTGGGCAGCGAAGTGATCGGCAAGCTGCTTCAGCATCCGCACCACGTCCACGTCGCCGACGCCGAGGTTCTGGCCGAGATAGAAGGAGTGGACCTGCTCGCGCACGCGCAGCCATGTCCCCATCAGCGCCACGCCGATCTCGGCGCCGCCGAGCCGCATGATCTGGATATAGGCGGCGAACGACGTCGCGCGGCTCGGGTCGGAGTTCGACAGCAGCGTGATGATCAGCGGCAGCAGGGTCAGCGACTGCCCGATCGCCTGGAGCAGCACGATGCCGACAAAGTCCTCGCGCGCCCAGTCATGGGTGAGCTGCGTGCCCCAGAGATTGGCGGCGGCGAAGCAGGCGAAACCCACGACAATCACGGTGCGCGTATCGAAATGCCGCAGCAGCCAGATCGAGAGCGGCACCAGCACGAACATCGGGAGCGCGCCATAGGTGAGCAGCAGCACGCCGCTCTGCTCGGGCCTGAGCAGGGCGATGGCAGCGAGGAAATTCGGCACCAGCGAGGCGTTGGACAGGCTGGTCAGCGTGTAGAGCAGGATCAGCACCAGCCCCAATCCGATATTGCGCGAGAACAAGACGTTCACATGCGCCCAGGGCTGCCGCACCAGCGACTCGTTGACGAGGAAGCCTGCGAACAGCACCGCGCCACCGACGAGCAGCGCCATCACCGTTCCCGAACCCAGCCAGTCCAGCCGGTTGCCCTGATCGAGCCCGGCGTAAATCATCGCGACACCTGCGCCGAGCAGCAGCATGCCGCCCCAATCCGCCTCGCGCAGCAGCGCGCGGTTCACGGGCTCGTTCGGTGTGCCGAGATAGACCATCAGCCCCATCAACGGCGCGATCACGACGCTCTGCCAGTACAGCCATTGCCAGCCGAGATGGTCGACATAGAAGCCGACCAGCGAGCTCGAGGTATCGAGCGCAAAGCCGACGCGGATCGAATAGATCGAGATCGCCGGCAGCCACCACCGGATCGGCAGATTGCGGAACACGATCATCAGCGTCGCCGGCACGAAGGTGCCGAGCAGGAGGCCATGCACGACGCTGAGCGCGAGCAGCGTTGGATAATCGTGCACGAAGGGAACGATCAGCGAGATGACGGCATAGACCAGGCTCGGAACGCCAAGCACGCGCCGCAGCCCGAACACGGTCGCGAGCCATGCCACTGCCGGCGCGATGAAGATCTGCGAGCCGATG
>NZ_AJQF01000216.1:0-20758 GCF_000261705.1 Bradyrhizobium genomosp. III
CCTCGTCGAAGCTGAGCGAGAACGCGCCGCGCAGGTCGGGCAGGCCGACCGTGGTCAGGCGGCTGTCGAAATTGGCGAGGAAGGAGCCGAGCAGCACCGCCGCAACGGCGAACAGCGGCCGCGGCGCGACGCCGCCGCGCGACAGCGGTCCGCGATCGGCATCGTCATTTTCCGCCATTCGCAGCCTTGGTGTCGATGCGGGTGACGACCGACATGCCCGGCACCAGCCGCGCCAGCAGCGGCTGGTTATCATCGAGCTGGATCCGCACCGGAATGCGTTGCACGACCTTGGTGAAATTGCCGGTGGCGTTATCGGGCGGCAGCAGCGCCACTTGCGCCCCCGTCGCCGGCGCGATGCGCTCGACCGTGCCGCGCAGCGTCTCGCGCGGAAAACTGTCGACGGTGATCTCGACCGGCTGGCCCGGCGCGACGTGCGTCAGCTGGGTCTCCTTGTAGTTCGCGATCACATAGACCTTCGGCAGCGGCACCACGTTGATGAGGTTGGTGCCGATATTGACGTAGTCGCCGGGCTGCACCTGGCGCTCGCCGACGACGCCGTCGAACGGCGCCGATATCCTGGTGTAGCCGAGCTTGAGCTTCGCACCCGCCAGCGTTGCCTTGGCCGCGGCGACATCGGCGGCGCGCTGCTTCCGGGTGCCTTGCAGGACTTCGAGCTGATGCTGCTGGGCTGCGATCACGGCGCGGCTCGCGCGCACGTCGGCCTGCGCCTTGGCGTAAGCAGCCACCGCCTGCTCGAGCCGCTGCCGCGTGCCGGCTTCGGTCTGCGACAGCGATTGCTGACGCTCCTGCTCCTGCCGCGCCTCGACCTCCAGGGCTTCCGCGGAGAGCCGCGCCGCCTGCGCCTGCGCGATCGTCGCATATTGCAGCTCGACCTGATTGGCCAGATTGTCGAGCGTGGCCTGCGCGGCGGCGACCGAAGCTTCGGACTGCGCGACCTGGGCCTCGTAGTCGGCGGGATCGATCTGGATCAGGAGATCACCGGCCTTGACGCGCTGGAAGTCGGTCACGGCGACGGTCAGCACTTCGCCCGAGACACGGCTGGAGAGCCGGGTCAACTCGGCGCGCACATAGGCATCATTGGTGGTCTGGATCGCCGCATTGCCGACCCATTCGTCGAAACGCAACGTCGCCAGCGCGACGAAGCCGAGCGCGACGATCACGGCGAACAGCGGGATCGCGAACCGGCTCCAGAGTGAGGTCGCCGGAGGCTGTGTCGGCTTGGGCGGTGAGGCTGGTGCTGCGGCGGCCGATGGCGACGACGAGACCTGTTCCTGTTGACTCACGACATGCCCCCCAAAACCGGCTGTGCTTGAACTCGAATCTCACCGCCGTCATTCCGGGATGGTCCGAAGGACCAGACCCGGAATCTCGAGATTCTCAGGTGCGCAATGGCGCACCATAGTCGATGCTGCGCATCGCCCCGGAATGACATCGGTTGCTCAGATCGTCTTCTCCGGCCACCGGCACAGATCGTTGATCAGGCAGACCTCGCAGCGCGGCTTGCGTGCGAGGCAAGTATAGCGGCCGTGCAGGATCAGCCAATGATGGGCATGCAGCATGAACTCGGCCGGGATCACCTTTTCGAGACCAAGCTCGACTTCGAGCGGCGTCTTGCCGGGCGCAAGTCCCGTGCGGTTGCCGACGCGGAAGACATGCGTGTCGACCGCCATGGTGTGCTCGCCGAAGGCCATGTTGAGCACGACGTTGGCGGTCTTGCGTCCGGCGCCGGGCAACGACTCGATCTCGGCGCGCGTGCGCGGCACCTCGCCGCCGAACTCGCTGAGCACCTTGGCGGACAGCGCGATCACGTTCCTTGCCTTGGTGCGGTAGAGGCCGATGGTCTTGATGTACTCGCGCAAGCGCTCCTCGCCGAGATCGAGCATCCTCTGCGGGGTGTCAGCGATTTCGAACAAGGCGCGCGTCGCCTTGTTGACGCCGGCATCGGTTGCCTGCGCCGACAGCACCACGGCGACCAGCAGCGTGAACGGATTGACGTGCTCGAGCTCGCCTTTCGGTTCCGGGTTGGCTTTGCGGAAACGGCTGAAGACCTCGTGGATCTCGGCGGGCGTCCAGCGCTTTATCGCCTTGAGCGTCTTTTTGGCAGGCGCGTTCGGCTTCGCCACGACCGCCTTTGCCTTCTTCTTCGGCACGGACGCTTTGCGCGGAGCCGGCTTGCGGGTGATTTTCGCCATGATCGGGATATACTGAGGGACGATGAGCACAGGCAACGAAATTGAGGGTAGCGATCCTGATCCGCGGGAGGTGCAGATCTTCTCCGCGCTGCTGACGCCGCACCGCTCGCTGAACCGCACCGGCTTCCTCGCCGTGATGCTGTTCCTGAGCGTGGTCAGCTTCGTCACGGGCCTCGCCTTTCTGATGATGGGTGCCTGGCCGGTGTTCGGTTTCTTCGGCCTCGACGTGCTCGTGATCTGGTGGGCCTTCAAGGCCAATTTCCGCGCGGCGCGGGCCAGCGAAGAGATCGTGGTCACGCCGTCGGAGCTGCGGGTGCGCCGCGTCAGCCATCGTGGCCAGGTCTCGGAATGGACGTTCAATCCGCTCTGGGTCCGGCTCGACCAGGAGGTCGACGAGGAATACGGCATCGAGCACGTCTATCTGATTTCCCGCGGCCGCCGGCTGCTCATTGCCGGCTTTCTCGGGCCAGAGGAAAAAGCTAGCTTTTACAATGCCTTGGTCGGCGCCCTGAACGCCGCCCGGCGCGGCCCGACTTACAATCCGGTGACCTGAGCGCAGTCAGAAATCGGGTGGTTTCCCACCCGTCCCTCTCCTACATTTCCAGTCATGATGACACTCGCCATACATGACCAGCGCCTGGCCAGGCCGGGCACCCAGAACGCCGCGCTGCGCGACTATGATTCGGTGCGCCGGGCGATCGCCTTCATCTCGGAGAACTGGCGCGCGCAGCCGACCATCGAGGCGATGGCGGATGCGGCCGGGGTCACGCCGGATGAGCTGCACCATCTGTTCCGCCGCTGGGCCTCGATCACACCGAAGGCTTTCATGCAGGCGCTGACGCTCGATCACGCCAAGGGTCTGCTGCGGGACTCCGCGAGCATCCTCGACGCCGCGCTCGACTCCGGGCTGTCAGGCCCGGGACGGCTGCACGATCTCTTCGTGACCCATGAAGCGATGTCGCCGGGCGAATGGAAGAACGGCGGCGCCGGCCTGACCTTGCGTTACGGCTTTCACCCCTCGCCGTTCGGCACCGCGATCGTGATCGCGACCGACCGCGGCCTGTCAGGACTTGCCTTCGCCGATCACGGCGAGGAGGAGGTTGCGCTCGCTGACATGACCCGGCGCTGGCCGAACGCGACCTATTTCGAAGATCACGAAGGCACCGCGCCGCTGGCGCAGCGCATCTTCGATCCAAAACTGTGGCGGCCGGACCAGCCGCTGCGCGTGGTTATGATCGGCACCGATTTCGAGGTGCGGGTGTGGGAGACGCTGCTGAAAATCCCGATGGGCCGCGCGGTGTCCTATTCCGACATCGCCTGTAACATCAACAGCCCGAAGGCCTCGCGCGCCGTCGGCGCCGCGGTCGGCAAGAACCCGGTCTCGTTCGTCGTGCCCTGCCACCGCGCGCTCGGCAAGAGCGGCACGCTGACGGGCTATCACTGGGGCATCACCCGCAAGCAGGCGATGCTGGGCTGGGAAGCCGGGCAATTGGGGGTGCAGTAGGCACAACAAGCACGCTGCCGTAGGGTGGGCAAAGGCGCAACGCGCCGTGCCCACGATCTCTCTGAAACGGCCGACAGAACGTGGGCACGCTTCCGCCTTCGCTCTTCGAGCTACGGTGGACAAGTCGCTTTGCCCACCCTACGAGACCGTCGCTAACCCGCCAGATCGAGCTTCGAGGCCACCGTCGAATCCGCATTGAGCTGGTAGATGATCGGCACACCCGTCGCCAGCTCGCGCTTCAAGATGCCTTCGGGCGAGAGCTTTTCCAGCACCATGATCAGCGCGCGCAGCGAATTGCCATGGGCGGCGACCAGCGTGCGCTTGCCGTTGAGCACGCCGGGCAGGATCTCCTGCACGTAGTACGGCAATGCACGTGCGAGGGTGTCCTTCAGGCTTTCGCCGCCGGGCGGCGGCACGTCGTAGGAGCGGCGCCAGATCAGCACCTGGTCCTCACCCCATTTCTTGCGCGCGTCGTCCTTGTTGAGGCCGGAGAGATCGCCGTAATCGCGCTCGTTCAGCGCGAGGTTCTTCGTCGTCGGCAGGCCCTCCTGGCCGAGCTCGCCGAGAATGAGGTCGAGCGTGTGCTGCGCGCGGGTGAGCACCGAAGTGTAGGCGACGTCGAACACGAGGCCCTGCGCCTTCAACTTGCGGCCGGCTTCCGTGGCTTCCTTGACGCCGAGCTCGGTGAGGTCAGGGTCCTTCCAACCCGTGAACAGGTTCTTCAGATTCCATTCGCTCTGGCCGTGGCGCACGAGCACGAGAAGACGTTCGCTCATTGACTGCTTTCCGTTCGGGTTATTTGTTTGAGCATGATCTTGTCGGAAAACCGCTCCACACTTTTCCGGATCATGCTCGTCGATCAGATATCGGCGAGGCCGAGCACGTCGGCCATGGAGTAGTGGCCCGGCTTCTTGCCATGCGCCCACAGCGCCGCCTTCAGCGCGCCATGGGCGAACAGCATGCGATCCTCGGCCTGGTGCGACAGCGTCAGGCGCTCGAACGGGCCGAGGAAGGTGACGCTGTGATCGCCGGCGACGGTGCCGCCGCGCAACGAGGCGAAACCGATATTGCCCGGCCTGCGCGCGCCGGTGATGCCGTCACGGCCACGCTCGGAATGGTCATCGAGGGTGACGCCGCGGCCGCTGGCTGCGGCCTGCCCCAGCATCAGCGCGGTGCCGGATGGCGCATCGACCTTCATCCGGTGATGGGTCTCGACGATCTCGATATCAAAACTCTGGTCGAGCGCCTTGGCGACGCGCTTGACCACGGCGGCCAGCAGATTGACGCCGAGGCTCATATTGCCTGATTGCACCACGACGGCGCGGTTGGTGACGCTCTTGATCACGGCATTGTCGGAGCCCGACAATCCGGTCGTGCCGACGACATGCACGATCCCGCGCTGTGCCGCGATCGCGACATTTGCGATGGTCGCCGCCGGAACGGTGAAGTCGAGGATGCCGTCGGCCTCCTTCGACATCGCCCAGAGGTCAGCGGAGAGCTTGATGTCGTTGGCCGGCAGTCCTGCGAGCACACCGGCATCCTTGCCGAGCAGCTCCGAGCCGGGGGCCTCGAGCGCGCCGGCCAGCACCGCGCCTTTGCTCTCGGCAATCGCCCGCACCAGCGCGCGGCCCATCCGGCCACCGGCTCCAGCAACAATCAGGCGCATGTCGGACATGGTGTGATCCTCTCATGGCCGTTGTAGCGGGGGGACGCAGTTCCGGCAACCGAGGGGGGAGCAGACGGGCGACCCTCTCTAAAGCGTCATGGCCGGGCTTGTCCCGGCCATCCGCGCCTTGCCACGCGCAGGAAGAACGTGGATGCCCGGGACAAGCCCGGGCATGACGACCCCTCGTGAACGTTCAAATGCGACGGCCGCGCAGGGGAAGACCAGCAGCACGCCTCAGCCGTCAGACGGCTGCGGGCCGTCATAGCCCTCGATGATGATGAGGTCGGCGACCGAGTGCGGCTGGCGCACCTTGATGTTGGCCTGGTATTCCGGCGAATTGTAGCAGGCGATCGCGGTCTCGTAGTCCGGGAATTCGATCACGACGTTGCGGGTGCGGCTGGCGCCTTCGACGGTGGTGAACTTTCCGGCGCGGACGACGAAGCGACCACCCCACTTCTTGAAGATCGGGCCGTTGGCGACGGCGTAGGGCTTGTAGCCCTCGTCACTGCTCACATCGACGCGCCCGATCCAGTAGCCTTTTGCCATTGTTCTTCTCCCTGTTGTTGCTGATCTTCATTCGAGCATGATCTGATCGGAAAACCGCTTCACACTTTTCCGGATCGTGCTCAGAGCGCCTGCGCGATCTCGGCCTGGATGGCTTCCGCGATCGCCTTCGGATCGGCGGCTTCGACGACCGGCCGTCCGACGACGAGATAATCGGCGCCGGCGGCGATCGCGCGGCCCGGCGTCATGATGCGCTTCTGGTCGCCGGTCGCCGAACCGACCGGCCGGATGCCGGGGGTGACGAGATGCATCTGGTGGCCGACGATCTTGCGCAAGGCCCCGACTTCCTCCGGCGACGACACCAGTCCGTCGATGCCAAGCACCTGCGCCTGCTGCGCGCGGGCCTCGACCAGCTCGGAGACGCCGAGCCGATAGCCGGCCGCGTGCAGATCGTCCTCGTTGTAGGATGTCAATACCGTGACGGCGAGGATCTTCAGGCTGGAATTGCCGCGGCCTTCGACTGCGCCCTTCATGGTCTGCGGATAGGCGTGCACGGTGAGGAAGGTGGCGCCGAGCCTGGTGATGCTTTCGACGCCTTGCATCACGGTGTTGCCGATGTCGTGCAGCTTGAGATCGAGAAAGACCTTCTTGCCCTTGTCGGCGAGCTTGCCGACCAGCGGCAATCCGCCGGCATAAGCGAGCCGATAACCGATCTTGTAGAAGCTGACGCTGTCGCCGAGACGATTGATCGTCGCCTCCGCGGCATCGACGCTGGGCAGATCGAGCGCGACGATCAGGCGGTCCTTGGGGGCGATCTCGGCTGGCGTCATGTCACCTCACATCATGCGTTGGGAAAAGTCGATCAACTGCGCCACCAACTCCTTCAACGCGGCGATATCGCCCTCGTTCTTGAGCCTGTCCATATCGTCATAGGCCTGGTCGGCAAAGGCGAGCGTGAGCTGGCTGGCAATCACATTGGCGTGGCAGGAGGTCAGGATCAGCCGCAGCGCCTGCAGCGCACGGGCCGCGCCGAGCCGGCTCTGCGAGGCGCCGGCGAGCGCGAAGGCGCGGTTGCGGAACACATCGCCGCGCGCCTCGTGCAGATCGTGCACGCGGCTGACCCAGTCGATTGCGTTCTTGAGCAGCGGCGGCACCGAGGCATTGTATTCGGGCGAGACGATCAGCACGCCATGATGCGCGCCGATCATACGCTTGAGGTTGATCGCGTGCTTCGGCAGGCCGGACTTGGCCTGGAGATCGCCATCATAGATCGGCAGCGGAAAATCGGCGAGCGAGATGCGGGTGACGTCCACGCCGGCCCGGGCAAACTCATAGGCGGCGACCGCCGCCAGCTTCGCATTGTGCGAGCCGGTGCGCAGCGAGCCGGGAATGATCAGGATCTTGGGAGCTGACATCCAATCCAATGCGTTCGGCGAAACGAGCCCGCCGCGCAAAGAACCGAGCCGGCGGAATTAGTGCTTGCGATACACCCAGACGCGGGCGGGCGGAAGGTTCATCCAGATCCGTTCCGAAGCCTCTGTGGACACGCCGGGCAGCGATTTCGGGATCGGCGGCACCACCGCATAGGTGAACTGGACGAAGGGCGCGCCGGGCGCGAGCGCCGTGAAGGCGTCGCGGATCAGCCGCAGCCGCGTCAGCATCGGTTTTGTCACCAGCGGCAGGCCGGAGACGACCGCGGAGGCCGGCGCGCTCAGGACGTTCCAGAGCGTGTCACGCAGGCGATAGGCATCGCCCTGCACCACCTTGGCCTGCGGATAGCGGTCGCGCAGCAGGGCGCAGAAGCCGGGATTGTATTCGACGAGGACGAGACGCTTCTGGTCGACGCCGCGCTCGATCAGGGCCGAGGTGATGGCGCCGGTGCCGGGTCCGAGTTCGACCACAGGCGCGTCCGAATCGACATCGACGTAATGGGCCATGGTCCGGGCCAAGAGCTTGCCCGACGGCATCACCGCGCCCATGTGGAGGGGCTTTTCGATCCATGATCTGAGGAAGCGCACCTCGTCGTCGAGACGAGGCTTCTTCAACGCACGCGCGGACGATGGCAATGGCATGTCAGGACCGGACGGGACCGCGGGACCGCGGCGTGTCAGAAAATGGTCATAAAGACGTATAGGCCGAAGGCGGTATGGTCAAGCCGGGTCAACTCGCCCGATTACCGAAGAAATCCTTGACCTTGGCGAAGAAGCCCTCGGATTCCGGCTGGGTGTTGCCGGAGGACAGCTTTTCGAACTCGGCCAGCAATTCCTGCTGCTTCTTGGTGAGGTTCTGCGGGGTCTCGACCACGACCTGAACATACATGTCGCCCATCTGGCGCGACCGCAGCACCGGCATGCCTTTTGATGCAATGCGGAACCGGCGGTTCGACTGGGTCCCGGCCGGCACCTTCACCTTGGCCTTGCCCTTCTCGATGGTCGGCACCTCGAATTCGCCGCCGAGCGCGGCCGTCACCATCGAGATCGGCACACGGCAATGCAGATCGGCGCCGTCGCGCTGGAAGAACTGGTGCTGGGCCAGCGACAGGAAGATGTAGAGGTCGCCGGGCGGACCGCCGCGAACCCCTGCCTCGCCCTCGCCGGCGAGCCTGATCCTTGTGCCGTCCTCGACGCCCGGGGGAATGTTGACCGAAAGATTCCGCTCGCGGGTGACGCGGCCCTGGCCCGAGCACGACGGGCAGGCATCCTCGATCATCTGGCCGCGGCCCTGGCAGCCCGGACAGGTCCGCTCCAGCGTGAAGAAGCCCTGCGACTGCCGCACGCGGCCGGCGCCGCCGCAGCTCGAACAGGTCTTCGGCTTGGTTCCGGCCTTGGCGCCGATGCCCGAGCAGGCCTCGCAGGTGACCGAGACCGGAATCTCGATCTGCGCGGTCTTGCCGCCGAAGGCTTCCTCGAGCGTGATTTCCATGTTGTAGCGCAGGTCGGCGCCGCGCTCGCGGCCGCCGCGGCCGCGCTGCCCGGCCATGCCGAACAAATCTTCGAAAATATCGGAGAAGGAAGAGGCAAAGCCCGCACCGAAGCCGGCGCCGCCGCCGCCCTGCTCGAAGGCGGCATGGCCGTAGCGGTCATAGGCCGCGCGCTTGTCCTTGTCCTTGAGGACCTCGTAGGCCTCGTTGATTTCCTTGAACTTGACTTCGCTGGTGTCGTCCCCGGGATTGCGGTCCGGGTGGAACTTCATCGCCAGCTTGCGGAACGACGATTTCAGAACGGATTCGTCGGCATCGCGTTCGACTTCGAGAGTTTCGTAATAGCAGCGCTTGGTGGACGTGGACATGTGGGACTCGGTCTATCCAATCGCGATTCAAGTCGGAGCGAAACGACGTCGCCACACGACGATATAGGCAGCCTTCTGCCCGGCGGCAGAGGGTCGCTTGGCGGCGTTCAGCATAACGGCTGGGAATTGATCGATCGTAACGGGCGACCCGCCCGTCCGTCCCGACACGGCGGCCTCCCCCGCGAAGGAGGAGGCCGGTAGAGCGTGTGGGGTCCAAGCCGTCCGCATCATGACCCTCTTGGGGTTCAGGCGGACTTCTTGTTGTTCTTGTCGTCGTCGACTTCGGTGAATTCCGCGTCGACGACGTCGTCCTTGGCCGCGTCCTTCTTGGCGTCGGCCTCGGCCTGCTGCTTGTACATGGCCTCGCCGAGCTTCATCGAAGCCTGGGCCAGCGTCTGGGTCTTGGCCTTGATCGCCTCGGCATCGTCGCCCTTCAGCGCTTCCTTGAGGTCGCCGACGGCATCCTCGATGGCGCGGCGCTCGGTCTCGCCGACCTTCGAACCGTGCTCGGCCAAAGCCTTCTCGGTCGAATGCACCAGACCATCCGCCTCGTTCTTGGCGGTCACGGCCTCGCGGCGCTTCTTGTCCGCCTCGGCATTGGCCTCGGCGTCCTTGACCATCTTCTCGATGTCGGCTTCCGACAGGCCGCCGGAGGCCTGGATGCGGATCTGCTGCTCCTTGCCGGTGGCCTTGTCCTTGGCCGAGACGTTGACGATACCGTTGGCGTCGATGTCGAAGGTCACCTCGATCTGCGGCATGCCGCGCGGAGCCGGCGGAATGCCCATCAGGTCGAACTGGCCGAGCATCTTGTTGTCGGCCGCCATTTCACGCTCGCCCTGGAAGACGCGGATGGTGACCGCGTTCTGGCTGTCCTCGGCGGTCGAGAACACCTGGCTCTTCTTGGTCGGGATCGTGGTGTTGCGGTCGATGATGCGGGTGAACACGCCGCCCAGCGTCTCGATGCCCAGCGACAGCGGGGTGACGTCGAGCAGCAGCACGTCCTTGACGTCGCCCTGGAGCACGCCGGCCTGGATCGCAGCGCCGATCGCCACGACTTCGTCCGGGTTGACGCCCTTGTGCGGCTCCTTGCCGAACAGCTGCTTCACGACTTCCTGGACCTTCGGCATGCGCGACATGCCGCCGACCAGAACCACTTCGCCGATCTCACCGGCGGTGACGCCGGCGTCCTTCAGCGCCTTTCGGCAGGGCTCGACGGTCTTCTGGACGAGGTCGTCGACCAGCGCCTCGAACTTGGCGCGGGTGAGCTTCATCGTCAGATGCTTCGGGCCGGTCTGGTCCGCGGTGATGAAGGGCAGGTTGATCTCGGTCTGCGTCGTCGAGGACAGCTCGATCTTGGCCTTTTCAGCGGCTTCCTTCAGGCGCTGCAACGCGAGCTTGTCGTTGCGCAGGTTGATGCCCTGCTCCTTCTGGAATTCGTCGGCGAGATAGCCGACCAGGCGCATGTCGAAGTCTTCGCCGCCGAGGAAGGTGTCGCCGTTGGTCGACTTCACCTCGAACACGCCGTCGCCGATCTCGAGGATCGAGATATCGAACGTGCCGCCGCCGAGATCGTACACCGCGATCGTGCCGGTCTTGGTCTTGTCGAGGCCATAGGCGAGCGCGGCCGCGGTCGGCTCGTTGATGATGCGCAGCACTTCGAGGCCCGCGATCTTGCCGGCGTCCTTGGTCGCCTGGCGCTGGGCGTCGTTGAAGTAGGCGGGAACGGTGATGACGGCCTGATCGACCTTCTGGCCGAGATGGGCTTCCGCGGTCTCCTTCATCTTCTGCAAGATGAACGCCGAGACCTGCGAGGGCGAGTAGGTCTGGCCGTCGGCCTCGACCCAGGCGTCGCCGTTGGAAGCCTTCACGATCTTGTAGGGGACGAGCTTCTTGTCCTTCTCGACCATCGGGTCGTCGTAGCGGCGGCCGATGAGGCGCTTCACTGCGAAGAAGGTGCGCTCGGGATTGGTGACGGCCTGGCGCTTGGCCGGCTGGCCGACGAGGCGCTCACCGTCGTCCGTCACGGCGACGATCGAAGGCGTCGTGCGCATGCCTTCGGAATTCTCGATGACTTTGGCGTTCTTGCCATCCATCACGGCGACGCACGAATTCGTGGTGCCGAGGTCGATCCCAATGACCTTTCCCATGGTCCTGATATCCTTGTTTTTGCGGCAGGTTGGCTGGGCCCAGAAGGCACCCGACCGAAACCCCCTAAGATCAAACATCCGCGATATTGCGATGATTGAGGCTCATATAGGAGGGGGGGAGGGGCCCGCAAGGACCGAAGCTACGTTTCTGCCGTGAAAACATTGGGTTTTGGACGATGATATCCGGGCTTCACCGCCCTTGCGGGTGAGGAATTATTAACAGGTTCAGGCTTCAGCAAGCCCCCGCTACCGCAAGCCCGCCCACCCTGTTGCCGCAAGCCCAAACCCGGTAAAAGGCGGACCGGCCGGGCAGCCGCCACAGCTGCTTCGCGCGACAATGCGGCCCGGTGGCCGACCATCGAACGGCCTCAATGTGAACCAATCAGAGTGCCCATGAAGCTGATCCGCCCCCTCGCCGCGCTCGCCCTTCTGATCGCCTCCGCGTTTCCGGCCTTCGCCGCCGACGCCGTGTTTCCACCCGGCTTGCGCCTCGGCATGGTGCCGCTGGTCGGTCTCAGCACGGCAAAAACGTTTCCGGGATTCGAGAGCGAGGATGGCAGCGTCAAGGTGTTGATCACCGAGCTGCCGCCGGCAGCCTATGGCGAGGTCGTGAGCGCCTTCAATTCCAATCCGGCCGGCGCTGGCGGCGTCAAGCAGGACAAGATCGAGACGCCCGCGGGCCTCGCTTATTTCACCACCGAAAGCGGCAAGGCCGGCGACACCCCGGTGAAGCGCTATTCGATGATCGTGCCGGGCGCCGGCTTCTCCGGCTACGTCGCGGTGCAGGTCCCGGAGAATGCGACCAAGATCTACACGGATGAGGCGGTGCGGCAGATGTTTGCGACCGCCACTACCCGCAAGCAGGTCTCGGCCGAGGAGCAGATCGCGCTGATGCCGTTCAGGATCACCGATCTCGCCGAATTCAAGGACATCCGCACTCTGGCGCCGGGCTCGAGCATCATCCTGGCGGACGGCGACGAGAGCACCGGTTACGAGTCGAAGCCGTTCATGATCCTCGGCCTGATCGGCGCCACGCCGCAGCAGGCCGACGACCGCGCCCGCTTCGCCCAGGAGGCGGCGCTGCAGATTCCCGGCGTGCGCGAATCGCGCGTCACCATGTCCGAGCCGATCCGCATCAACGGCCAGCAAGGCTTCGAGACCCGGATCGACGGCATCAGCGGCAAGGACAAGGTCCCGGTGACCGTGGTGCAGTGGATCCGCTTCTCGAGCGGAGGCGCCTCGCTGCGCATCATCGCCAGCGCCCCGCGCGACCAGTGGCTGGCCGCCTTCACCCGCTTCCGCGCCGTGCGCGACGGCATCCAGCCGAAGGGTTAGGCCAGAGGCGTGCCAACACACTCGGTGTCGTCCCGGCCTAGCGCGCAATTGCGCGCGGGGGGCCGGGACCCATACCGCGTGATCTCGCGATTGCGGTCGGTCGCAGTACCCACGAAGAGTCTTCGCCAAACTTCTCCCTGGGGGTATGGGTCCCGGATCTGCGCTGCGCTTGTCCGGGACGACAGCGGTGTTGAGGCTGCACGCCCAACCCCTCATCAAACCCGGCCGCATTTTCGGGCTTCTGTTCGTACACGAACGGAACTAGGCTTCGTCTCCGTTGAGTTCATCCGAAGGGGAGGCGAACGATGCTGGATCGGCGACAAGTCTTGGCAATGCTTGGGACGACGGCGCTTGCAACGCTGGCTCCAACCGCACTCCTTGCAGCGGCATCGATCAAGCCGGACGATGCCTCCGCGCTGCTCGTGATCGACGTGCAGAACTGCTTCCTGCCCGGCGGCAGCCTCGCGGTGAAAGAGGGCGAGCAGGTGGTGCCCGTCATCAACAAGATCTCGAGAGCATTTGCGAATGTGGTGATGACGCAGGACTGGCACACGCCGGGCCACATCTCGTTTGCGTCGGTGCATTCCGGCAAGAAGCCGTTCGAGACCGTCGACCTTCCCTATGGCAAGCAGGTGCTGTGGCCCGACCATTGCGTGCAGGGCACCGATGGCGCTTCGCTGTCGAAGGACCTTGCGATCCCGCACGCCGAGCTCATCATCCGCAAGGGCTTTCACAAGGACGTCGACAGCTATTCGGCCTTCCTCGAAGCCGACGGCAAGACCTCGACGGGACTTGCCGGCTATCTGAGGGGACGCAAGATCAAGCGCGTCTTCGTCGCAGGGCTCGCGACGGATTTCTGCGTCGCCTGGACCGCGCTCGACGCGCGCAAGGCTGGCTTCGAGGTCTATGTGGTGGAAGACGCCTGCCGCGGCATCGACACGCAGGGCTCGCTGGCAAAAGCCTGGGCCGATATGGCCAAGGCCGGCGTGAAGCGGATTCAGTCTGCGGATATCGCGAGCGCGCAGGGCTAGATGACTGTCATTCCGGGGCGATGCGAAGCATCGAACTATGGTGCGCCATTGCGCACCTGAGAATCCCGAGATTCCGGGTTCGGCTCTTCGAGCCGCCCGGAATGACGCAAAAAAAATCAGTTCGCCGCGCCGCTCGACTCGTTGTTGTTCGCCGCGGCCGCGGGCTTCGCGCCGCCCTTGGCGACACCGACCAAGGCCGGGCGCAGCACGCGCTCGCCGATGGTGTAGCCGGCCTGCATGATCTGCACCACGGTGCCCGACGGCACCGACGCATCGGGCACTTCGTACATCGCCTGGTGGAAGTTCGGGTCGAACTTCTGGCCCTGCGGATCGAGCTTCTTCACGCCGTGCTTTTCCAGCGCGTTGAGCAGCGAGCGCTCGGTAAGCTCGACGCCTTCGATCAGCGAGATCAGGCCGGGATCGGCCGTGGCGCGGGCCTCGGCCGGAACGGCATCGAGCGCGCGCTGAAGATTATCGGCGATGTCGAGCACGTCGCGGGCAAAGCCGGTGATGCCGTAGAGGCGGGCGTCGGCGACCTCCTTGGTGGTACGCTTGCGCAGATTCTCCATCTCGGCCAGCGTCCGCAGCATGCGGTCACGCGCCTCGGCGGCTTCCTTCTGCAACTGCTCGACCGAGCCGGGCTCGGGATCGTCGGGCATGATGTAGGGTTTTGACACCACGGGCTCGCCGGTCGCGGCAGTCGTGTCTTCGGGTTGCCGGTCTTGCTCGGTCATCGGCTCTAATCTCGAACTCGTTTCCAGGGATTGTTGGCCCGGATATCGTGCCTAGAGCGCCGAAAATCAAGCGCCCGTGATCGGCGGAAACGCCGATCAGCCTCCCAAAAGACGGCTGACGATGCGGGCCGCGTAGTCCACGGTCGGGATCACGCGGGCATAATTCAGCCGGGTTGGCCCGATCACGCCCAAAACACCGACAATATGGCCGGCGGCATCCCGATAGGGCGAGATGATCGTAGAGGAGCCGGACAAGGAAAACAGTTTGTTCTCGGAACCGATGAAGATACGCACGCCCTCAGCGGTCTCGGCACGCCCCAGCAGGTCGATCACGCCGCGCTTGGTCTCGAGATCGTCGAACAGCAGGCGCACCCGTTCCAGATCCTCCAGCGCATGCAGGTCTTCGAGCAGATTGGCGTGGCCGCGGACGATGAGCTGGCGATCCTCGTTCTCGCCGCCGGACCAGCTGGCGATGCCGGCGGAAATCACCTTCTGTGCGAGCTGATCGAGCTCGGCGCGGGCCTCTCCAAGTGCCGTCTCGAGCTCGAGCCGCGCCTCGGCCAGGGTGCGGCCGCGGATGCGCGCATTGAGGAAATTGCCGGCCTCGGTGATCGCCGAGGAGGGAACTCCGGGGGGCAGCGACAGCACGCGGTTTTCGACCTGGCCGTCCTCGCCGACCAGGATCACCAGCGCCTTTTCCGGTTCCAGACGGACGAATTCGATGTGTTTCAGCCGCGCATTGGATTTCGGCGTCAGCACCACCGCGGCGGCGCGGGTCAGGCCCGACAGCCGCGTCAGCGCCTGGTCCAGCGCCGCCTCGACCGATTGCGCCTGGCCGACGGTGGCAAGCTGGCTCTGGATCGACTGCCGCTCGGCCTCGTTGAGGTCGCCGACCTGCATCAGGGCATCGACGAAGAACCGCAGGCCGAGTTCCGTCGGCAGCCGACCGGCGGAGGTGTGCGGGGCGTAGATCAGGCCGAGCTGTTCCAGATCGGCCATGACGTTGCGGACCGAGGCCGGCGACAGCGGCATGGCGATGAGGCGCGAGATATTGCGCGAGCCCACGGGCTCACCGGTCGCGAGGTAACTTTCGACAATTTGACGAAAGATGTCGCGAGAACGCTCGTTGAGCTGGGCGAGGCCTGCGCGCGGCGCGATCAGATGGATCGGATCGTGATGGGCCACAGACGGTAACTCCTCTCAGATGCTCATAATTTGTCCATCCAGGAGGGTTCTGACAAGCGTCGCGTTTGCAGGGTGGAGAACCGGGGGTGAAAAAGCCTTGTCCTTTCCCCTTGCCGCATACCCTCACCCCACCTACAAGCACCGCGAATAGCCCTAACCTGCGAGTTTTGGAGGATTTCCCATGCGGCCAAGCCGCCGTGCGCCCGACGAATTGCGCCCCGTGACGCTGGAGCGCGGCGTGGTCAAATATGCGGAAGGCTCCTGCCTGGTGAAATTCGGCGACACCCATGTGCTGGTCACCGCCACGCTGGAAGATCGCCTGCCGCCGTGGCTGAAGGGCCAGGGCCGCGGCTGGGTCACCGCCGAATATGGCATGCTGCCGCGCGCGACCTCCGAACGCACCCGCCGCGAGGCCTCCGCCGGCAAGCAAAGTGGCCGCACCGTCGAGATCCAGCGCCTGATCGGCCGCTCGCTTCGCACCATCGTCGATCTCGAAGCGCTCGGTGAGCGCCAGATCACGGTCGATTGCGACGTGCTCCAGGCCGACGGCGGCACGCGCACGGCCTCGATCACCGGCGCCTGGGTCGCGCTCGCCGATTGCATCAACTGGATGAAGGCGCGCAACATGATCAAGGCCAATGTGATGCGCGACAACGTCGCTGCGATCTCCTGCGGCATCTACAACGGCACGCCCGTGCTCGATCTCGACTATGCCGAGGATTCGGAAGCCCAGACCGACGCCAATTTCGTCATGACCGGCGACGGCCGCATCATCGAGGTGCAGGGCACCGCGGAACGCGAGCCGTTCACGCAGGACGAGTTCCTGAAGCTGATCGCCCTGGCGCAAAAGGGCATCGCGCGTCTCGTGGACTTGCAGAAACTGGCTGTCGCGTAGTCAATAAGCCCATGCACCGCCGAATCACCGGAAAGCTGGTCATCGCCACCCATAATCCCGGCAAGCTCGCCGAGATGAAGGAGCTGCTCGCGCCGTACGGCATCGAGGCGGTGTCGGCCGGAGAGCTCGGCCTCGGCGAGCCCGACGAGACCGGCAACGATTTCCGCAGCAATGCCGCGATCAAGGCGATCGCGGCAGCGCGGACGACCAAGCTTCCCGCCTTTGCCGACGATTCCGGCATCGTGGTCGACGCACTCGACGGCGCGCCGGGCATTTTCTCCGCGCGCTGGGCTGGACCTTCCAAGGATTTCGCCGCGGCGATGGCGCAGATCGAGCGCCTGTTGCAGGAGCGCGGCGCCACCACGCCGGACAAGCGCAAAGCGCATTTCGTCTCCGCGCTCTGCGTCGCCTGGCCCGACGATCATCTCGAAGAGGTCGAGGCGCGCGTCGACGGCACGCTGGTCTGGCCGCCGCGCGGCACCGCCGGCTTCGGCTACGACCCGATGTTCCTGCCGGACGGCCACAGCCGCACCTTCGGCGAGATGGACAGCATCGAGAAGCACGGCCTGCCGCCGCTCGGCCTTGGCCTGTCGCATCGCGCCCGCGCCTTCGTGAAACTGGCGGAGATCTGCCTTGAGCCGCGCTAAGGAAGCCTTCGGCGTCTACGTGCACTGGCCGTTCTGCCTGTCGAAATGCCCGTATTGCGACTTCAACAGCCATGTCCGCCACGCTGCGATCGACGAGGCGCGCTTCGCCTCCGCCTTCGCGCGCGAGATCGCAGCCACCGCCGAGCGCTCGCCCGGCCGTGAGGTCACCTCGATCTTTCTCGGCGGCGGCACACCGTCGTTGATGCAGCCCGCAACGGTCGGCGCGGTGCTCGATGCGATCGGCAAGCACTGGACCGTCGCCGGCGATGTCGAGGTGACGCTGGAGGCGAATCCGACCAGCGTCGAAGCCACGCGCTTTGCCGGCTATCGCACCGCCGGCGTCAACCGCGTCTCGCTCGGCGTGCAGGCGCTCGACGATGCCTCGCTGAAAGCGCTGGGCCGCCTGCACAGCGCGCGCGAGGCGCTCGATGCCGTCGCCATAGCGCGCCGCTCGTTCGATCGCTATTCGTTCGATCTGATCTACGCCCGTCCCGACCAGACGCCGGCGATGTGGGCCGATGAGCTGCGTCTCGCCATCGACGAAGCGGCCGAGCATCTGTCGCTCTATCAATTGACGATCGAGGAAGGCACGCCGTTCTTCGGCCTGCACCAGGCCGGCAAATTGAAGACGCCGGACGAAGCGGTGGCGCGCGCGCTTTACGACGTCACGCAGGAGACCTGCGACAAGCTCGGGCTGCCCGCCTACGAGATCTCCAATCACGCACGGCGCGGCGCCGAGTGCCGGCACAATCTGGTCTATTGGCGCGGCGAGGAATATGCCGGCATCGGCCCCGGCGCGCATGGCCGGCTCGACATCGACGGCGTCAGGCACGCCACCGCCACCGAGAAGCGTCCCGAGGCCTGGCTGATGCGGGTCGAGACCAATGGCCATGGTGTCGTCACCGACGATCTGCTCAACAGCGAAGAGCGCGCCGACGAATTTTTGCTGATGGGACTGCGCCTCGCCGAAGGCATCGACCCCGAGCGCTACAAAGCCCTCTCCGGCCGCCCGCTCGATCCCAAGCGCATCGCGCTGCTGCGCGAGGAAGGCGCGATCACGGTGGATGCGACGGGCCGCTTGCGCGTGACGAGCAGCGGTTTTCCGGTGCTGGATGCAGTGGTCGCGGATCTCGCGGCATAACGCGCTGCCGTAGGGTGGGCAAAGCGAAGCGTGCCCACGAATTCCATGCGATTAGCTGAGAGATGGTGGGCACGGCGCGAAGCGCGCCTTTGCCCACCCTACGGCACTGTCGTCCCGAACTACGCCCCAAAACTCTTCGGCGAGCCCGCGACGGCAACGCCGCCACCCTGGGTCACCTTCATCACCGCAAGCCCGCGCTCGTTGGTGCCGTCCGCACGGAAACGAAACAGGCCGTCGATGCCGGCAAAGCCGGACGGATTGGTCAGTACGTCGGACGAGAAGCGCGTGGTGCCTTGCGTGCGCGCCAGCGCGGCGACGAGGGCGACCGCGTCATAGGCCAGCGTTGCCGTGCGAATCGGTTCGGCGCCGTATTTGGTGCGGTAGCGGCCGGAGAAGGCGCGGAAGCCGGCCGGGTCGGGCGCGGCATAGAGGCCGCCTTGCAAGCTCGCATTCGCATAAACCCGCGGATTGTCCCACAGGCCGGTGCCGAGCAACTGGATGTTGCGTAAGTTCGCGCCCGCCGCGGTCATCGCATCTGCGACCGTCACCACGGCATCGCCGTCATCGGCAATGAACAACGCATCCGCGCTGCCGAGTTGCTGCGCCACGGTGCGCGCCGGCGTGGCGCGATCGGCGCCGTATTTTTCGAACGAGACGATGCGCCCGCCGCGGCGCGGCACGGCCGCTTTCACCGCGGCCTCGACGACATTGCCATAGGCATTGTCGGGCACCAGCACGGCGACGGAGCGCTTTCCGATGCTGGCGGAATATTCGACGATGCGGTTGACGTCGGACTCCGGCAGGAAGGAGAGCAAATAGACGCCGCGGCCGGCGATGCTGGAATCGGTCGAGAACGCCATCACGGAAATGCCGCGCGTGCGCGCGACTTGCGCCACCGCCGGCACCGATTGCGCGAACAGCGGTCCCAAAATGATCTCGGCGCCTTCGTCGACGGCCTGCTGCGCGGCGCCCTGCGCGCCTTGCGGGCTGCCATTGTCATCCTTGATCAGCAGCTGGATGTTCGGGTTCTGGAACTCGGCCAGCGCCATCTCGGCGGCGTTGCGCATGGATTGCGCGGCCAAGCCGGCATTACCGGCGGCCGAGAGCGGCAGAATCACGGCGACCTTCACGCCGCCGGTGCCGGCGGTCGTCGCCTGTTGCGGGGGACCTGCGGGCTGAGCCGGCGGCGTCGAGTTCGAGAAGGGGTTGGAAAACTGGCTCAGGCTCTGCTGCACGCCGGCGCAGGCCGACAGCAGTGGCGTGCCGAGCAACAGGCCGAGCGCGCTCCGGCGGGTCGCCCCTGACATCAGGGACCCCGGAACGGGAGATTTTGGATAACGCGGGCCCACCATTTCAGCTTCTCTTCTGACCCGTCGGCGCCGGCGGGTCACGACATTCTTTCCACGACACAAGCCACGGATTCAGGCATATTGTCGGCAAATAGTTAACCGAAACAAAAGGATAATAGCCGCTTAACGCGGCCGCCTTGCTGTCCCGGCAGCTATTTGCCCTCGCTCATTCAGCATCAAGGCGGCGTTTCGGTCGCGAATATGGCGCGAGAGCCCTCACGCCCTCTCGGCGTGATCCTGGATCGATCACATTCCCGTCCGTTCCTCGCCCCTCACCTCGGCGCGATCTTTTTCGGCGAACCGGTTCCCAGCCCTGCGGATCGTGCCTAAGTTGACTTCATTATGCGCGCAAAGCCGGTCCCGATAAATACGCCTGAAGCTCAAGACGCCGCCTCGCGCGGTTTCTGCATCGATGCCCATCGGCTTGCGGCGCCGAAGGCGGCACCGGGCCTCCATCTGGTCGCAACCCCCATCGGCAATCTCGGCGACATCACGCTGCGGGCGCTCCAGACCCTCGCCGGCGTCGATGTCATCGCCTGCGAGGACACCCGCATCACCCGGCGCCTGACCGAGCGCTACGCCATCGCCGCGCAGCTCAAGCAATATCACGAGCACAATGCGGAAGCCGCGCGCCCGAAAATCCTGGAGGCGCTGGGGCAGGGCGGCTCGATTGCGCTGGTCTCCGACGCCGGCACGCCGCTGATCTCCGATCCCGGCTTCAAGCTGGTGCGCGAGGTCTGCGCCGCCGGCCATGCGGTGTATGCCCTGCCCGGCCCGTCCTCGGTGCTGGCGGCGCTGTCGGTGGCGGCACTGCCAACCGACCGCTTCTTCTTCGAAGGCTTTTTGCCGGCGAAATCCGCCGCGCGAAAGGCGCGCTTGACCGAGCTCGCACGCATCGATGCGACGCTGGTGATGTTCGAATCCGGCAACCGCGTGCAGGACACGCTGGCCGAGCTCGCCGAGATCATGGGCACGCGCGAGGCCGCGATCTGCCGCGAGCTGACCAAGCTGCACGAGGAGATCTCGCGCGCTCCGTTGAGCCAGCTGGCGCGCGAGGCCGATACGCTGGAGACGCGCGGCGAGTTCGTGCTGGTGATCGCGCCGCCGGCGGCCGACGCC